>SVKC01000049.1 GCA_015068655.1 Oscillospiraceae bacterium | reverse complement strand
CTCGACCGAGGTCATCTATACGTCTTACAATTCCTGTTGCTTTCATTTTGTAAATGCTCCTTTTATTTGAATTTACATTGTTATTGTGTGCAAGTGAGGAATTATTATGTAAGGAAAAAGGTGGGAAATAAAAACATTTTGTGTTGACTTTGATATTTGTGTATAGTAAAATGAGTATACAAAATTGTAATATGTAAGTGCAAGGAGATAATATTATGAAATCAGAAGTTTTTGACCTTTGGAACAGTGTTCCCGGAATGTGCGAGGAGATACCGAAAATTACGGCTTATGTTCCCGAAAACAAGAAAAGTGATGGAGCGGTTGTTATTTTCCCGGGCGGCGGATATGGAGCAAGAGCACCTCATGAGGGCGAAGGCTATGCAGAGTTTCTGAACGCAGCCGGTATAACTGCTTTTGTGGTTGATTACAGAGTGAGCCCCCACAGGTTTCCCTGTCAGCTTCTGGATGCCAGAAGAGGCGTGAAATTTGCAAGATTTTATGCGGAAAAATACGGAATTGACAAGAACAAGATTGCTGTTATGGGCTCATCTGCCGGAGGTCATCTGGCAGCGTTGGTGTCTACTTATTTTGATGATGTTGATTGTGAGGTTGAGCAGGATGAAATTGAAAAGGAGTGCTTCATTCCCAATGGACAGATTTTGTGTTATCCTGTAATCCGTATTCTCGGCAAGGAAATTGCTCACTTTGGAACGGGCGCAAATCTGTTGGGAAATGAACGGCATGCAATATACGGAGAGGATGTTCAGCCTGATATGATTGCATCCGAGAGAACACCTCAGGCGTTTATATGGCACACTGCGGCGGATGGCGGTGTATCTGTCCTGAACAGCTATGAATATGCGACGGCACTCAAACGGCTTGGAATAGATGTTGAAATGCATATCTTCCCTCACGGAAGACACGGACTTGGGGCTTGTACAGCCGTTATTCAGGGTGAGGATGAAAATATTCTTACTCACAATGTTCAATGGACAGAGCTGTTGATAAAATGGCTGCGTTATACAGGTTTAGCATAAAAACATACATAATATATCTTAAATTTTTGCTAATTTTGGGTAGATTTTTTTGTTATATTGTGGTACAATATATTCTGAACGTTTAAGTTCAAAAATTAGTCAGGAGAATTTTTATGGGAGAGCTGAAGCAGGTTGAAATTTTTACAGACGGAGCTTGCAGCGGAAACCCCGGATCCGGAGGCTATGGTGTTGTACTGAAATACGGCGGAGCACAAAAGGAGCTTTCGGGGGGAGACCGCGAAACTACAAACAACCGTATGGAGCTTACTGCTGCTATTGTGGGGCTTGAAGCTCTGAAGGAGCGGTGTGCTGTCACTCTTTACAGCGATTCAAAGTATCTTGTTGATGCCATAAAATGCGGCTGGGCTGTAAAGTGGCGTGAAAATGGCTGGATGCGGAATAAAAAAGAACCTGCCCTCAACCCTGATTTGTGGGAACGGCTTCTCGACCTGCTGGACAAGCATGTGGTTGAGCTTGTGTGGGTCAAGGGGCATGCGGGACATCCCGAAAATGAAAGATGTGACAAGCTGGCGGTCAGCGAATCCCGGAAGTTCAAATGATTGATTTAAAATATATTTACGGAGCAGATCTACTTTTCATAGATTTTCACGGAACTTGCAACGTGATTTTACTCCGCAGAAAAGAAAGGTAGGAATTTTTATGGCAGAAAAAAGAATTTATGTTGACCATTCGGCAACAACGCCGTTGAAGCCTGAAGTCCTTGATGCAATGCTTCCTTATTTCACCGAGTATTTCGGCAATGCATCTACGGTATATGCTGAGGGAAGAGAAACAAAAAAAGCTGTCAATCTTGCGAGAGAGCAGGTGGCGAAGGCTATCGGTGCAGACGTGAAGGAGATTTTTTTCACCGGCTCGGGTACAGAGGCTGACAACTGGGCAATCAGAGGTATTGCCAAAGCTCTTCGGCATAAGGGAAATCATATTATTACGTCGTCGGTTGAGCATCATGCGGTGCTTCATACCTGTCAGGAGCTTGAAAAAGACGGCTTTGAGGTGACATACCTGCCCGTTGATGAGTTCGGTATGGTTTCACCAAAGGATGTTGAAAATGCAATCAAGGATGAAACAATTCTTGTTACAATTATGATGGCGAACAACGAAATCGGAACAATTATGCCCATTGAGGAAATCGGAAGGATAACAAAGGAAAAGGGTGTTCTTTTGCATACTGATGCTGTTCAGGCAATCGGTATGATAGAAATTGACGTTAACAAAATGAATATCGACCTTCTTTCAATGACGGGACACAAGTTCTACGGACCAAAGGGAAGCGGTGCTTTGTTTGTGAGAAAGGGTGTGAAAATTGCTCCCTTCATTACGGGCGGTGCACAGGAGCGAAACAAGCGTGCCGGAACAGAAAACGTTGCGGCAATTGTTGGTCTCGGAAAGGCAATTGAGCTTGCGACGGCAGATATTGCTTCCCATACTGAAAAGCTCAAAGCAATGCGTGACAGACTTATTGACCGTATACTTGAAGAAATACCTTACACAAGACTGAACGGACACAGAACCGAGCGGTTGGCGAGCAACTCCAATATTTCCTTTGAATTCATCGAAGGAGAGTCGCTGCTTCTTATGCTTGATATGCAGGGAATCTCGGCATCCAGCGGAAGTGCTTGCACATCAGGGTCTCTTGACCCGTCACACGTGCTTCTTGCTATTGGTCTCAAGCACGAAATTGCACACGGCTCTTTGAGAGTGTCCTTCGGTGATAGCAACACCATGGAGGATGTGGACAGAATTGTGGAAGCACTCAAGACTATTGTTGCGAGACTAAGGGAAATGTCACCGCTTTATGAAGCTGTAAAGAAGTCCGAATAAAATTATTCATCTTGCAGTTTTTTGCTCGGGGCAGTGCACACAGCACGGCACCACTCGCAGCAAAGCAGAAATCTAAATAATTTTATTGTGGACTTGATATTTTGAATGTTATAAGAAAGAAGGATAAATTATGTATAGTGAAAAGGTTATGGATCATTTCTCGAATCCGAGAAATGTAGGCGAAATTGAAGATGCAAACGCAGTTGGTCAGGTTGGAAACCCCAAGTGCGGAGATATTATGAAGATTTATATGAAAATCAATGATGATACAAAGGTTATTGAGGACGTAAAGTTCAAAACCTTTGGTTGCGGAGCGGCTGTTGCAACATCCAGTATGGCAACGGAAATGGTTATGGGAAAAACTATTGACGAGGCTCTTGCTATCACAAATGTGGCTGTTGCGGAGGCTCTGGACGGACTTCCTCCCGTAAAGATGCATTGCTCGAATCTTGCGCAAGAAGCAATTCATTCAGCAATTGCTGACTATTATGTACGAAAGGGTATTGACCCCACACATATTGTTGGATGCAATGGTGATTGCTCCTGCTGTCATGCACATGACCACGAGACAGAGGAAGAATAAATTCTGAAAGGACAAAGGGGATGCAGCAAAGTGAAATTTTCGGGACAGGATGGAACCTGTCCCCTATGTATATTGTGTACTTGTTTTTTTGCGACATAATTTGTAGGGTTCGGGTTCCACGCCGAACCGCTCTTTTTTCATTTTGCAACAGCCCCTTTTCAAAAATCTTATGGAAAAGAAAAAAGTAGTTATAGGAATGTCGGGAGGCGTTGACTCCAGTGTGGCGGCGGCGTTGCTTCTGGACGACGGATATGACGTAATCGGTCTTACCATGCGGCTCTGGGACGGAGAAGAAGTGAATGGTGAATGTCAGGAAAGTGCTTGTTGCAGTGCTTCTGCCGTTGAAGATGCAAAGTATGTTTGTTACAAGCTTGGAATTGAGCACTTTGTTATGGATTTCCGCCGTGAGTTTGAAGAAAACGTCATTGACTATTTTGTTTATGAATACAAGAATGGAAGAACTCCAAATCCCTGTATTGCCTGCAACAAGTCCCTGAAATTTGATGCAATGCTGAAAAAAGCAGAGCTTTTGGGGGCGGATTATGTTGCAACGGGACATTATGCAAAGGTTGAGCTTGATGAAAATTCGGGAAGATACCTTCTCAAGCGTGCCGCAGCCTGTGCAAAGGACCAGACTTATGCCCTTTATTCTCTCAGTCAGGAACAGCTTTCAAAAACTCTTATGCCTCTGGGTCGCCTGGAAAATAAAGACGAAACCAGACAGATTGCAGAAGAACGGGGGCTGATTACGGCAAAAAAGCCTGACAGTATGGAAATCTGTTTTGTTCCCGACAAGGATTATGCAAGCTTTATCGAAAGGCGTACGGGTGACGGAGATATTCCGGGGAATTTTGTGGACATCAACGGCAATGTGCTCGGCGAGCACAGAGGGATTGTTCATTATACCGTGGGACAGCGAAAGGGGCTTGGCGTTACCTTCGGGAAGCCTATGTTTGTTCTAAGAATTGATGCAGAAAAAAATGAGGTCGTCCTTGGGGAAAAGGGTACAGAGTTTTCGGACACTCTTGTTGCAGACAGGCTGAACTTTATTACCTTCGACAAGCTGACGGAGCCTATACGTGTTGCGGCAAAGGTGCGTTACAGCGCAAAGGAAGCCGAAGCAACAGTTGAACCGCTGGAAAACGGCAAGGCAAAAGTAACCTTTGACACTCCGCAGAGGGCTGTTACTCCCGGACAGGCAGTTGTTTTTTATGAAATAGGTGGGGATAAGGTTATTGGCGGCGGTATCATTGAGTAGGAGAAAAATATGAATTTTATTGATATAAGAAAAAAGATTATTGAAAACGGTTACAAAAACCTGAACAACAAACAGCTTGAGGCTGTGGTAAACACAGAAGGTCCTCTTTTGGTTATTGCCGGAGCAGGCTCGGGGAAAACAACGGTTATTATACACAAGATTGCACATCTTCTGACCTTCGGCAGAGCCTATGAGGATGCTTATGTTCCGGCGGGGCTGGAGGACGAGGAAATTGAAATACTTGAATGGTTTGCAAACGGCGAAATTGAGGAAATACCTCCGCATTTGTGGGATTATATGAAGGTTGAGCCTGTGAGACCTTACAATGTTCTTGCTATTACCTTTACCAACAAGGCGGCGGCAGAGCTGAAGGCTCGTCTCAATACAAAGCTTGGGGGAATGGGAGATGATGTATGGGCATCCACCTTCCACTCGTCCTGTGTGAAGTTCCTGAGACGTGATATTGACAGACTTGGTTATGACAAAAGCTTTGTTATTTTTGATACAGCTGACCAGCAGACTCTCATAAAGGAGTGCCTGAAGGAGCTTGATATTGATTCCAAAAACTTTGCCCCAAAGGCAATAGGCGGCGCAATCAGTCAGGCGAAGAATGAACTTATTACTCCCGAGGATTATGTACAGGTGTTCAGGTCGGACTATTTCAAGTCGGTTGTGGGAAAGGTTTATGCACTTTATCAGAAAAAGCTGAAAAAGTACAATGCTCTTGATTTTGATGACCTTATTATGTGCACCGTAAAGCTTTTTGAGGAAAATCCTGATGTTCTGGAGTTTTATCAGAACAAGTTCAAATACATACTTATTGACGAGTATCAGGATACAAACCACGCCCAGTATCGTCTTGTCAGCCTTCTTGCCGCAAAGCACAGAAACCTTTGTGTTGTTGGTGATGACGACCAGAGTATTTACAAGTTCAGAGGTGCTGACATTTCAAACATTCTCGGCTTTGAAGAGGAGTTTGAAAATGCAAGGGTTATCAAGCTTGAAGAGAATTATCGCTCTACACAGAATATTTTGAACGCCGCAAATGGTGTTATCGGTCACAATGAAGGGAGAAAAGAGAAAAAGCTCTGGACCCAGAACGGTGAGGGCGAAAAGGTTACTGTATACAATGCAAGCAACGAGCATGATGAGGCAAGGTTTATCGGAAACAAAATTGAGGAATTTCATTCCGAGGGTGAAAGCTACAATGATTTTGTGGTGCTTTATCGTATGAATGCCGAGTCCCGTGTGGTGGAAGATACGCTTCTTCGTATGGCTATTCCATACAAGGTTGTGGGCGGTCTCCGATTTTATGACCGAAAGGAAATAAAGGATTTGACCTCATATCTGAGATTGGTACAAAACCCAACGGATAATGTGGCTTTCCGAAGAATTGTGAACGAGCCGAAGCGTGGAATCGGTGATACAACGGTGGAAAAAATTCTGGATATTGCAGAGTCTGAAGGCGTGGGTGCGCTCGAAATATGCCGAAGAGCTCCGCAGTTTCAGGAGCTTTCCAGAAGTGCGGCGAAGATAGGTGTTTTTGTTGATGTAATGGACGCTCTCGCCAAGGATAGGGAAAATGAACAGGGACTGGAAGGCTTTGTGAATTGCGTTCTTGAAAAATCCGGAATGATTTCTGCATTGGAAAAGGATGATACTGTTGAAAGCCGTACCAGAATTGAGAACCTGAAGGAATTTCTTTCAATGGTTCAGGAAACTGTGAAGGAAAAGCCTGAAACAACCCTTGAAGATTTGCTTGAAAATATATCTCTTGTTGCAGACATTGACAGCTTTGACGAGGCTCAGGAGACAGTTACTCTTATGACCCTTCACAGTGCAAAGGGTCTCGAATTCAAGAATGTGTTTCTCATCGGTATGGAGGAAGGAATCTTCCCCGGTGTCCGTTCCTTGGGAATGGATGATGAAATGGAGGAGGAACGCAGACTTTGTTATGTTGGTATAACACGTGCGAAGGTACGGCTTTATATGACATATACGGACACGCGAACATTGTTCGGTACAACAAAGTACAATATGATGTCAAGATTCCTCAAGGAAATTCCAAAGGAGCTTGTGGAAGAAATTTCAGCAACAAAAACAAAGCTTGAGGACTTTGGTTTTACTTATACAAAGAAGCCGAGTATGGATACATCTATGTTTGCTTCATCACCGAAGCCGAAGCAAACTCCCGCAACCGCCGCAGGAGCCACCCCTGCTCTGGACTTCAAATCGGGAGACAGAGTTCTTCACAGGAAGTTTGGCGAGGGAACGGTTCTTGAAGCAAAGGCTTTGGGGGCTGATATGTTCCTGAAGGTGAAGTTTGACAGTGTAGGCGAGAAAAATCTTATGGCGGCTTATGTTCAGCTTGAAAAAATTTAGGTGGTGACCTTATGTATAACGATTTTGCAGAGGTTTATGACAGACTTCAGGATGCAGATTACGGGCGCTTTGTGGACTTTTATGAAAAAATTTTTCAAAAGCAGGGTCTTGCACCGGAGCTTGTTCTTGACCTTGCTTGCGGTACGGGAAACATTACTCTCCCAATGGCAAAGCGTGGTTATGATATGATTGGACTTGATATGTCTGTTGAAATGCTCAATATTGCACGCAACAAGGCCTATGAGGAAAATGAGGATATTCTGTTTCTTTGTCAGGATATGTGTGAAATGGAGCTTTTCGGCACGGTGGATGCCATTGTCTGCGCTCTTGACGGCGTGAATTACATAACCGATTATGATGATTTGAAAAAGCTTTTCAGACTGGTGCAGAATTATCTCAATCCGGGCGGTGTTTTTGTGTTTGACATCAACAGCGTTCACAAGCTGAAAAATATTCTCGGCAACAATACCTTTGTCAACGAGGAACAGGGAATTTTCTATGTATGGCAGAGTGAGTTTTCGGAGGAAACGCAGGTATGTGATTTTGGACTTACTTTTTTTGAGGAAGCTGAGGACGGAAGCTACGAAAGATTTGACGAATTTCAACAGGAAAGAGCATATACCATTGCTGAAATCAAGGATGCGGCAGAGTTTGCCGGACTTGAAGTGACAGGATTTTACAAAGCCTTTGAATTTGTGACAGCAGATGACAACGATGAGAGAATTTTTTTCGTTGTTTCCAAAAAAATAGGTTGACAGAAAATGGTAAGAGTGCTATACTAATCAAGTGGACAACACAAGTTGTCCAAAGAATTGGAGGACAGTTTTATGCAAAAAGGCAAAGTAAAGTGGTTCAATGCTGAGAAAGGATTCGGTTTCATCGAGACAGAAGAAGGAACAGATGTATTTGTACATTTTTCAGCTATTGCCATGGACGGCTACAAGACCTTGGAAGAGGGCGCAGAAGTTGAATTTGAGGTTGTCGAAGGAGCTAAGGGACCGCAGGCGGCAAACGTTACACGCGTGTAATCCCATCCTTGTTAGATAAACAAAATAAGACTGGAATCGGCTCACATAGTGAGCCGATTTTTGCATAAGACAGAATATATAAGGAAGGTTTTGAAAACTATGAAAGACAAGCTTACAATAGCTGTTACAAAAAACGGTTATATAAGAATCTATGCGATAAATTCAAAAGGAACGGTTGAACAGGCAAGAAAGTATCATAGTGCAATGCCAACGGGTACGGCGGCGTTGGGCAGACTTCTTACGGGCTCGGCTCTCATGGGAGCTATGCTCAAGGATGAAAATACATCACTCACTCTTCAAATGCGCGGTGATGGACCTTTGGGACGTGTTATGGCGGTTGCAAACTCGGAGGGTGGCGTGAAGGGCTATATTGAAAACCCTACGGCAGAGCTTCCGCTCAACAGCCTCGGA
This sequence comes from Oscillospiraceae bacterium, assembly GCA_015068655.1. GTDB lineage: Bacteria > Bacillota > Clostridia > Monoglobales > Monoglobaceae > SIG440. Next base: position 4,543 of record SVKC01000049.1, on the reverse strand, counting down.
AAGCTTGATGTGGGTGGTGCAATTGGTCGTGACGGTTATTTGAGTGTCGTGAAGGATATGAATATGAAAGAACCTTATATTGGACAGGTTCCTATCCAGACAGGTGAAATAGGGGATGACCTTGCTTTTTATTTCGCTCAATCCGAGCAGATTCCAAGTCTTGTTGCTCTGGGGGTTCTGGTGGACAGGGATTATTCGGTTAAGCAGGCGGGCGGATTTATTGTTCAGATTATGCCCGATTGTGATGAATTCAATTTGAAAAAGTTCGAAAAAGCTGCGGAGTCTCTTTCCGGTGTGACAGCACTTCTTGAAGAAGGTCTTTCAAACAAAGAACTCATAAAACGTGTTATGAAGGATTTCGAGCTTGATTTCCTTGAAGAAAGGGAAGTTGAATATCGTTGTGATTGCTGTGATGAAAGAATGCAGCGTGCAATTGTCAGCCTTGGGAAAAAGGAAATCCAGGACATAATTGACGAACAGGGCGAAGCAGAAATTGTTTGTCAGTTCTGCAACAAAGGCTACAAATACGACAAATCGGCTCTTGAAGAAATGCTTGCAAGAGCGAAAAGGTAAAAGCTAAAATTTAAAAACGAGTTGTAGCACAATGAATTTTTTCGGGACGGGATGGAACCCGTCCCCTACATATGTTGTTTTCACAGTATGTTTATGATACAATTTGTGGGGTTCGGTTTCTACGCCGAACCGCTTTTTTTGTATAATAAACAACCACCCGCTGTTGCAGGTGGTTGTTTATTCGTTTTACTTCAGACCTTTTTAGAATATAAAATCTTTATATTTTTCTTTTATGTAATTGCTTTTTTCTGTTATCCCAATACAATTTGCTTCAATGGTTTCAGAGCTTTCAACAAGAAATTTTTTGGTTGAGAAACAGTCTACCATATAACTGTTTATATCTTTAGAATAATGTGTTGTATCCTTGTAGTATGACAAGTCAATTGTTTCATCTATGTTTTGAAAGTCGTATACCTGTATGTTTTTGTGTTTTTGGGATAGTTCATAAAAGTATTTCTTTGCATCAAAGAATACATTGAGATACCCGTTGTTTTCACAATTTGTCCAGTAAAAAGCCGAATATGGCGGGAAAAACATAATGTATTCTGTTTCGTGGTCAAGTTTTTTGTAAAACTCATCAATATTGTACTTTAATCTATTTGCCATATATTGGGTGTTCAGTGTACTTACTTGATTTGTTTTCTTTACTATAGTGTTAAGAACCGCTTTTTCGCCAAATTTAAAATCATCATTCCAGTAACCCATAGTGTGAATATCTGATTTTGAAGCAAGCATGGAAGGAACAGGCTTGCCCAAGGCTTCCAAACCTTTGACGGCAAGTGATAGCGGAAGAAAACGTGTATAAACGTCACTGCTCAACAGGTATTTATAATCGTTCCAGTATCCGTCATAAAGATATTCCGGAAAGTGAGTTTCCGGAATATCTTCCGCAAATTTATGCAAATCAATTCCTATAAACATTGTTTTGCACTTGCCTGTTTTTTGAATTAAATCCATATTGAGATGAATATCAGGGACATTCATTCCGCCGAGATTTACTTTGAGGATGTCAAGGTCAAGTTTGTCTTTAAACTCCTGCGAATCAAAATTCTGTGTCATAGAGGAACCGATTAAGACGGAGTCGTAGTCGTAGTTCTTTATTAGTCCGGGAATAGCATATCGCGGATTGACAGGATAACCGTCTTCGGCATAATGATATTGATAAAACGGGTCTATGACATATGTTAGCAATGATAATACGAGGATTAGTATTATACTCATAGAAAGAGTGGTTAATATCCATTTTTTTGAATTCATAAGCTTATCTCCTGATTAAAAGTTGAAATATATAAATGCACTTTCTCTTGAAAGAAATATTATTGATACTGTAATAATCAGTGCTGTGACAAGTGATGTTTGCATATTTGATTTGAAGGCCTCAATGTTTTCAATGGTATTCTTTTTGAAAAATACAATGAAAAGCAGTATAAATGCTATAAACAAAAAGTAACAAACTGCAACACTTGATGGCATACCGAATATTCCGTCCTGAACAATAATTGCGATTTTTTGCAAGCCTATATTGTGTATATCAAACATTTGTCGATACAGCATTGCAGCCTCATGAAAATCTGATGCTCTGAACAGTACCCAGAGAAAGTTGGTTATAATAAATGTTACTGCAATTTTTATAACACGTGGAATTTTTTTCAAGATAGATGAAAATATTTTTTCTAATACAATGAAGAAACCATTCAACCCACCCCAAAGGACAAAGTTCCATGAGGCACCATGCCACAATCCGCTGAGGATAAAGGTTGCCATATAGTTCATATAGGTACGGAGTTTTCCTTTTCGGTTTCCGCCAAGAGGAATATATATGTATGATTTCAAGGCTCTTCCCAATGTGATGTGCCAACGCTTCCAAAACTCGCTGATGCTTTCTGATTTGTAAGGAGAGAAGAAGTTTACGGGCAGATTTATATTAAACATTTTACCCAAGCCTATTGCCATATCCGAGTATCCGGAAAAATCAAAATATATTTGAAGAGTATAGCTGATGGCGGTTGCCCAAGCGGCCGCCATAGAAAGCGAACTGTTCCCGAAACCATTGTTGACAAAGATATTCAATGTATCCGCTATGACTAATTTTTTGAACATACCGCAGGCAAATGCAAAAAGTCCGATTTGAAAGTTATCCGAGTTGAATCTTCTGTTTTGGGGGTTTACGAACTGTGGCATCATTTCTGAATATGTAACTATGGGTCCTGCTACAAGCTGCGGAAAAAAGGTGACGAATATTGTATAGTCAAGAAAACCTTCGATTTTTTCTTCCTGTTTGTATATTGACAGAATAAAAGAAAACTGTTGAAAGGTGAAAAAACTGATTCCGAGGGGCAGAAGAATATTCTTAAGTATAAAATCTGTTTTGAATACTGCATTTATGTTTTCAACAAAAAAGTCATAATATTTGAAATAGCCCAAAAGACCAATATTAAAAGCTATTGCCAAAATCAGAAGCAATTTAGCCAAAAGAGGTTTTGGAGTTTTGTTAGCATGGTTTATGAAATGACCAAGTATAAAATTAATTACTATGGATGCAAGTATTATGAATAGATAGTAGAAGTTGAAGTATCCATAAAAGTATAAAGATGAAATCGCAAGTATAAAGCTCTGCAATTTCGGAGTTTGGTAAGTGCTGAAATACAACAACAACACAAGAGGTAAAAAAATAAAAATAAATTCGTATGAGGAAAATACCACGTGCAATCCTTCTTTCGTATTTTATTAAACATATTTTAATGCATAAGTAGAGTGTGAGAAAAAATCTGTAAAATTGATTCCTTCTATGGTAATGGATTTTTAATATTCAAAAGCTCGTTTTATATACGGGATTTTCCTCAACAGAGCAGTTAGAAGTAATGTAACTACAATTATGAATATCCACAACAATGTAGCTTCAACAGCGGTGGAAACTTTTGAGGTTAGACCGAAATATGCCGTTATGTATTCGTGCATCAAAAAGATTCCGAAACTGTTGCTGCAAAAAAACAATATATATTTTCCTGCTTTGTTTGCATATCGAATGTTCTTGAATATAACAAAAATCAATACTGACCAAGCAATGATAAAAATATTGTTGTACAAATACCCTGAATTAATTATTCCGGCTAATTTAAAACAGTACAAATACTGAATTATGCAGCTTGCCACGGATGTAACCGCCAAAAGAAGATATTTTTTTGTTGCTGAAAAATTTGTTTTAACTTCACTTACGGCATAACCCAAAAAGAAATACATTAGCCATGTCCAGAGCTTAAACCTTTGATTGATGCTTGCAGTAACAAAACCACCACCATTGCAGATGTTCACAAATGAACATATATCTATCACGAGACAGACTCCAATCAAAATTGTTGTCAGTAATTTAATATTTCGTTTAATCCAATTAAATCCTATTAACAAGATAGTATATATAAGAATAAACGTAAACATAAACCAAAATGGTACAATATAATATCCAAGCATACATTTAATGCTGTTAAAAACAGCTTGCTTTAACGAATCACCGCAAAGCAAAAGGGAATATACACCGGAAATACAACCCCAAATAAATAATAAACGAACCATATTCAGTATTTTTTTCTTATAATACTTGAAATCAAATTCTGTTTTTTTCATTATCAAATATCCGTTTATCATAAAAAAAACAGGCATAGCAAAGCGTGACAAATAATATAGTATCGGATTGTATAAAACATTGGTTGCCAAATCCCTTTGGGTATGCAATCCGACAACTCCCAACATACATATAAATTTTAACAAATCTATACCTAATTCTCTTGGTTTTTGGTACTTCGCCATACTTTCGGACATAATAATTTTCCCCTTCGTATTTTTTTGATAATAGTAGTCGGTGAAACGCTTTTGCGTTTTTTGTTTGCGATATATCGCAAACTCCTTTGAAAACTGTGGTTTTCAAAGACCGACACTATTGCAATCATGCGTGGCTTTCAAGCTAGTAGCTTGA
>SVKC01000002.1 GCA_015068655.1 Oscillospiraceae bacterium | reverse complement strand
AAGGTTAATAGCGTAAAAAAAGACCTCGTAGAAAATTAATTCTACAAGGTCGATTTTTTATTTTAGTTTGCCTTTTTAGTTAAAAAGCTGTTTGCCTATTGACAGTTTTTGTTGAATTATTTCATATCTTTTATTGCAGCCTGAGCAGCAGCCAGTCTTGCAATCGGAACACGGAAAGGTGAACATGAAACGTAGTCGAGACCAATCTTGTGACAGAACTCAACTGATACGGGGTCGCCGCCGTGCTCACCGCAGATACCGCAGTGCATTGAGGGACGAACCTTCTTACCCATTTCAACAGCCATTTCCATAAGCTTACCAACACCTGTCTGGTCGAGCTTTGCAAAGGGATCGTTTTCAAAAATCTTTGCATCATAGTAAGCGTCAAGGAACTTGCCGGCATCGTCACGTGAGAAGCCATATGTCATCTGTGTAAGGTCGTTTGTACCGAAGCAGAAGAATTCAGCCTCTGTTGCGATTGCGTCAGCTGTCAAGCATGCTCTGGGAATTTCCATCATTGTACCAACTTCGTACTTGAGGTCAGCACCTGCAGCTGCGATTTCAGCATCTGCTGTTGCAACAACGTCTTTCTTAACGTAGTTGAATTCCTTCAGGTCGCCGGGGAGAGGAATCATAATTTCAGGAACTACATTCCAATCGGGGTGAGCTTTCTTAACATTGATAGCCGCACGGATAACAGCCTTTGTCTGCATCTTTGCGATTTCAGGATATGTTACCGCAAGACGGCAACCACGGTGACCCATCATGGGGTTGAATTCGTGGAGACTTGCGATGATAGCCTTGATATCTTCTACTGATTTGCCCTGTGCTGCAGCAAGAGCCTTGATGTCAGCTTCCTCTGTGGGAACGAATTCGTGGAGAGGAGGATCAAGGAATCTGATTGTTACGGGGTTGCCCTCGAGTGCTTCGTAAAGCTTTTCAAAGTCGCCCTGCTGATAAGGAAGAATCTTGTCAAGTGCAGCGATTCTTTCTTCCACTGTGTCAGCACAAATCATTTCACGGAATGCAGCAATTCTTTCTGCTTCAAAGAACATATGTTCTGTACGGCAGAGACCGATACCTTCAGCGCCGAGCTCTCTTGCCTTATTAGCGTCAGCAGGAGTATCAGCGTTTGTTCTAACCTTGAGAGTTCTGTACTTGTCAGCCCAATCCATGATTCTGCCGAATTCGCCAGCGATTTCAGCGTCAACTGTGGGGATAATACCATCATAGATGTTACCTGTTGAACCGTCGATTGAAATAAAGTCGCCTTCAACAAATGTTTTGCCTGCAAGAGTGAACTTCTTGTTTTCTTCATCCATATTGATGTCGCCGCAACCTGATACGCAGCAAGTACCCATACCACGTGCAACAACGGCTGCGTGTGATGTCATACCGCCACGAACTGTCAGGATACCCTGAGAAGCCTTCATACCTGTGATGTCTTCAGGTGATGTTTCAAGACGAACGAGAACAACCTTTTCGCCTCTTGCGTTCCAAGCTTCTGCATCTTCAGCTGTGAAAACAATCTTACCGCAAGCAGCACCGGGAGAAGCACCAAGACCTCTGCCCATGGGAGTTGCAGCCTTGAGAGCTTTTGCATCAAACTGGGGATGGAGGAGTGTGTCGAGGTTTCTGGGGTCGATCATAGCAACTGCCTGCTTTTCATCGATCATACCTTCGTCAACCAGGTCACAAGCAATCTTGAGAGCAGCTTTAGCTGTTCTCTTTCCGTTTCTTGTCTGGAGCATATAAAGCTTTTCATTTTCAATTGTGAATTCCATATCCTGCATATCACGGTAGTGATCTTCGAGAATTGCACAAACCTTGTTGAATTCTTCGAATGCAGCGGGGAACTTTTCTGCCATTTCGGCAATGGGCATAGGTGTACGAACACCTGCAACAACGTCTTCACCCTGTGCGTTAACGAGGAATTCACCCATGAGACCCTTGTCACCGGTAGCTGGGTCACGTGTGAAAGCAACACCTGTACCGCAGTTGTCACCCATATTACCAAATGCCATCATCTGTACGTTTACAGCTGTACCCCATGAATAAGGAATATCGTTGTCACGACGGTAAACGTTTGCTCTGGGGTTGTCCCATGAACGGAATACGGCTTCAACAGCACCCATAAGCTGTTCCTTGGGATCATTTGGGAAGTCTTTGCCAATCTTGTTCTTGTATTCATCTTTGAACTGACCGGCAAGAACCTTGAGGTCTTCTGCTGTAAGCTCGATATCCTGAGTTACACCCTTTGCTTCCTTCATTTCGTCGATAAGCTGTTCGAAGTACTTCTTACCAACTTCCATAACTACGTCAGAGTACATCTGGATGAATCTTCTGTAACAGTCCCAAGCCCAACGGGGGTTGCCTGATTTTGCAGACATAGCTTCAACAACATCTTCATTGAGACCGAGGTTGAGAATTGTGTCCATCATACCGGGCATTGATGCTCTTGCACCTGAACGAACTGATACGAGAAGGGGATTTTCCTTGTCGCCGAACTTCTTGCCGCAGATTTCTTCCATCTTGATGATATTTTCCATAATCTCTGCCTGAATTTCAGCATTGATAGTTCTGCCATCTTCATAGTACTGAGTACAAGCCTCAGTTGAAACTGTGAAGCCCTGGGGAACAGGGAGACCGATTTTTGTCATTTCAGCAAGATTAGCACCCTTACCGCCGAGAAGTTCTCTCATTGAAGCGTCGCCTTCGCTGAAAAGATAAACGAATTTTTTGCTCATGTCAAAAATTCCTCCTATAAAAAATATATTAATTAATTTATTACTTGATTGGTGGTGTCAGCCCTTGTCTCAGGTCTCTGAAAAAATCTTTCATGAGCTGAGAACACTCTTCTGCCATAATACCTCCGAATACATTTGGATGGTGGCACAGCTTGTCCATTGAAGGGATTTGTGCGATTGAATGAACCGCACCGCCCTTGGGATCATCTGCACCATAGAAGAGGTTTTTTATTCTTGCCTGAACAATTGCTCCGCTGCACATAATGCAGGGTTCCAACGTCACATAAAGGTCACATTGGTGAAGCCTCCAACCGCCCAATGCTTTGCAGGCGGCATCTATTGCAAGGATTTCTGCGTGGTAGAGGGCATTCTTCCCCGTTTCGCGCAGATTGTGGGCACGGGAAATAATCTCTCCGTCCTTCACCACAACTGCACCTATAGGTGTTTCGCCCAGCTTGTATGCCTTTTCGGCTTCACGCAGAGCGGCTGACATAAAAAACTCTTTTTCCATAAATTATTTCAAAAACGCACAAAAGGGCACAAAAAACCGCGATCACTTTCCGTTTCCAAAAAAACAGAAGATCGAACGTCGGATTTTTGCCCGTGCAGATGTCGGATTTATAGTTACTGGATGTAGGGTTTGAGTTCTTCAACCAAAGCATCGCAATCATCACTGTGTACTTCAAGGGTGATGGGCTTGCTGAGGTCAAGACTGAATATACCCATAATTGATTTTGCGTCAACAACGTATCTTCCTGATGTAAGGTCGATGTCGTAATCATATTTTGTAACTGTGTTGACAAATACTTTTACGTCATTTGTTGAGCTGAGTAAGATGTCAAATTTTTTCATAATTTCACCTCCGTAAATATTTTCCTTTATTATTATATAATTTTTTCTTGCAATAGTCAATAAAAAAGTGTATAATTTTATCACAAAAATTTTTACAAAAATACATCAAGAATTGGAAGTTTTGAAAAATGACGGTTAAATTTATTACAATGGGGTGCAAAACCAACTTTTATGAAAGTCAGGCAATGGCTGAGCTTTTTCGAAAACGGGGTTTTGAAATTACGGAAGGACAGACTGCGGATGTGTTTGTTGTCAATACCTGTGCTGTTACGTCCATAGGTGCACAGAAATCTCGTCAGCAGATAAGCAAGGTTAAAAGAAAGAACCCTGATGCCGTTGTTGTTGCGGTGGGATGCCTTGCTCAAACCGATACGGCATCAATTGAAAAAATCGGCGTTGATGTTATTGTAGGCAATGACGGCAAGGGGGACGTGCCTCGTCTTGCAGAAGAAGCTCTGGATGGAAAAAAATCGGTTGACTGCGGTGATATTATGAAGGTCAGAAGGTTTGAGGAGCTTTGTCTTGTGTCTTCCCAAAGTCGTATTCGTGCCAATGTGAAAATTGAAGACGGTTGTGACAACTTTTGTGCTTATTGTATTATTCCTTACGCCAGAGGTCCTGTGAGATCAAGAAGTCTTGAAAAAATTGTTGAGGAAGTACGTCTTCTTGCACAAAACGGTTATATCGAGATTGTGCTTACGGGTATCCATATCGGGTCTTACGGAAAGGACTTGAAAAATGGTATGGGACTGATTGACGTTGTTGAGGCGGTTTGCGGTGTTGAGGGTATAAACCGTGTAAGGCTCGGCTCGGTTGAGCCTGTAGCTGTAACGGATGAGTTTGTTGAGAGGATTTCGAGGCTTCCGAATCTGTGTCCGCAGTTCCATTTGTCCCTTCAGAGCGGTTGCACAGAAACCCTTCGGAGAATGAAGCGCAGATATACCGCAGAGGAATATTTTGATGCGGTGCAGAGGCTTCGGGAAAAGATAGAGGATGTTTCCATTACAACAGACCTTATGGTAGGATTCCCGGGGGAGACCGATGAGGAATTCAGGAAATCCTATGAATTCTGTAAAAGCATTGGCTTTATGCAGATGCACGTCTTCAAGTATTCTGTCCGAAAGGGTACGGTTGCTGAAAAAATGGAAAATCAGGTTCCCGAGCAGATAAAGGAAGAACGGAGCAGACGTATGCTTGAACTTAGCGACAGAATGAAGGAGGATTTTTATAATTCATTCAAAGGCAGAGAGCTTGAAGTTCTTGCAGAAACAAAAACTCCTGACGGACGTTATCACGCAACTGCCGCAAACTATATGGAGTTTTTTGTGGAAAGTGATGAAGATATTACGGGAAAAACGGTAATCCACAAAATACAATAAATACGGCTATCATTAATCCGGTGAGCACAAAGGCGCAGATTCCGCTTTTGTGCTCTTTTTTTCTGAATTGTGAAAGGGCATAGCTTGTTGAATATACAGCAAGCCACAAAATTGCGAGAAACAGAATTATTTTCAGAAAAAGGGGCATTTTGTCACCTCCTTATGAGAGCTTTATGTCAACGGAAACGGTTGCCTGACGGTAAAAGCTTTCCCAGTCAAAGCTGTTCCATTCGTTCCATGTGAAAAACTTTTTTCGGGTACAGCTCCGTATATCCATTATGTCAACATCCTCAGCCTGAGAAAAATCTCTGAAAAAGCTTTGGATTCGTTTGGTGAGAACGCTGTCAGCGTAGGCATAAAGCTCGTCGAATGAGCCATAGCCTTCGGGGAGGATGCTTCCGAGAAACTCTACACGAAAGCTTTGGGATACTCTTATATTTTTTCGGTTCAGGTCGGTAGTGTAGGCTGCCTTTTCGGGGATGATAAGACGGAAGGTAAGTGTTTTTTGAGGATTGTTTTTGTCCTTCAGGGTGAAGCTGCAATCTTCAATGCTTCGGCTCAGTATGTTGAAAATCATTGCACTGTCACTGTCTGTTGCCGTAAGAAGCCTGCCGTCTTTGAAAACTGCCATTCCGCAGAGTACGGAATTCTTTGAATCAATTTTGGATTTATGGGCACTTATCCAGTTGGAAGTTTCGGGGGCTTTCGGAAGCTTTTCCGTTTCGTCACCGCTCATAGCAAGAGGCAGAACCGAAATTCCGTTCTTTGCTGCAAGTTCATCAACAAAATCGTGAAGTCGTTTTGTCGGAGCATAAGCATTGTTGGAGCGAAGGGAAATAAGCTCATAATATTTTGATGTGTTTGATTCCAGTTCTGGATTGACCTTTTCCAAATAATCCGAGGACTTGCCCGCAGAAACAGCTATGGCTGTGTGTGGTCTTACTTCACGTTCCCTGAGCAGAAGCTGGGAATGGTTTTCGATTCCTTTTACACTTATGTCCGATGAAAACACTATCAGCTTTATGTGGGACATATCTATATTTTTTGATAAAAAATTGTTGGTAAGGTTTTTTGCTATATAAAAATCCGGGGCGGAAATTGTCAGAGTGCTGACGGTGGAATTTTCCCCTGATTTTTTTTCACTGTCTTTGGAGGAACTCTTTTTTTCTTCGCCGCCTGAAATTGCAAGAGGTGCAGAAAACTGAAAGGTATAAGAAAAGCCTTCCTTTTCTCCTTTGTCGATTCCAAGGGCTACAATGTATGCAGTTTCGTCAATTTCACGGTGGTCGTAGCAGCCACTGAGCAAAATTGCAGGAAGCAGAGTTGAGATAATCAAAAGCTTATTTTTCATTTTCGGCAGAACGCTCCTTTCCTGAAAATAATGCGGTTAATGCAAGTATTGCAAAAATTCCTGTACCCGCAGAGAGCAAGATGATGGTGAGTATGCTTTCGGGGAACAATGATGAACCCGAAGCAAGAAGAAACAATATAACCGACATGGGAAGAAGACGTACAACTTTTGCGGTTATACCAAAGGTACGTGTCAGTATAGAGGCAACAAGGTATAGCTTTGCGGAAAGAGAAAGCATTCCAATTATGGAGGAATAGAGAAGAAGGATTGCGTCCATTCTCTGGAAAAATCTGCCGAAATAGACCTCCTTTGAAAGAAGATAAAGAGGAAATCTTTCAAGCTGTGACAACGGGTAGGGGATTTTTGCGGTATATGCCAACAGCAGAAGGAACACAAAAAGCACCGAAAGGCTTGCTCCTGAAAAAACTGCACGGCTTCGTGCCTTCGAGTAGTGAGAAAAGGGGATGAGCATAAATACAACTACAATATCAGAATAGAGTATTATGCCGGACAGACTGCCCGAAAGCACTTTGTCGGTTCCTTTTCCCAGAAGCGGAAAAAGATTTGCGAAGTCGCTCCCTGCAAGAACGGATACAACAAGCAGAAGAAAAACCGTTGAAAACATGGGAACGGTCAAACGTGAAATCCTGAGAAGACTTTCTGTGCCACCAAAAGCTCCTGCTGTTGCGGCAATAATGAAAAATAACACAACAAACCAAAGGGGCGAGGTAGGAAAGGCAAGAAGCTTGCAAAATTCCGAAAGCTCGCTCAAAAAGTAGAGTGAGGATAAAAAGAGGTACAGAAGGAGGAGTATGGAAACAACATATTTTCCAATTGTACCGAAGCGAGCTTCTGCAAGGGTAATGAGGTCGCTGTTTTGTCTTGTGCAAAGCTTTTTGGAAATCAAAAAAATGAGCAGCAGAACAGCAACGCCGGAAAGAGCCGCGGAAAGAGGGACTCCGTTCCCCGCTGTGCGCACAAGGATTGACGGTAGGTTTGAAAAAAGGGCTGAAGACATAATTGCAAGGGAGAAGAAAAAAATATCTCCGCAACCAAAAAAAGTTTCCTTTTTATTCATTTTTGTCACCATCCTTCCATTTTCTGCTGATGTGAGGTTGCTTTTCTATGGTTTGTGTCCGAAGACTTGAGGGGCGTTTTTCTCTGCGCCATATGGGTGGGATGATTGCCATGCTGTTTTCTGTGCTGTCTGCGGAAAGAAAGGGTACGCCGAAGGAGTAGGCAGAGGAAAGATAAGCAAGTCCCGAAAAAAGTCCGAGAGCTATTCCAAGAAAGCCCGCAATTGCTCCGAGAAAGATGAATACAAATTGCAAAACCGAAAGGGCACGGGAAATGGAAACAGACGGAGCGGAAAACGCACCGAGAGCTGAAATTGATACGATTATTATAAGAAGCGGACTTGCAATATTGGCACTTACTGCCGATTGACCCAAGATAAGACCGCCTACAATGCCGAGTGTTGAACCTATTGGGTCTGGTACACGGATAGAGGCTTCTTTTATAAGCTCAAAGGCGAGTATCATTACCACCAGTTCAAGAACAATCGGAAAGGGCATTTGCTCACGGCTGGCTTCAATTGCAAGTATAAGGTCGGTGGGAATGCTTTCGTGGTGATAAAGGACGATACTGACAAAAAAGCCTGGCAGAAGAAGTGCGAGCATACAGCCCACAATGCGGACAAAACGCATAAAGTTGGCTTCGGTTGTACGGACATAGTTATCCTCGGCGGTTTCTGCAAGGTCGGCGGCAGTTGCGGGAAGAATAAGCACGAAGGGGCTACCTTGAACCATGATTACTACTTTTCCGTCGCTGAGCTGTGCCGCTGCACGGTCAGGACGTTCTGTTTTTAACAGACGAGGCAGAGGAAAAAGGGTGCTGTCTTCAATAAACATTTCTATGTCTGTTGAGGAAAAAATATAGTCGGCATCAATAGCTTCAAGTCTTCGTCTTGCTTCGGCTACGAGGTCAAAGTTGGTTATTCCGTTGATATACATAAGGGCACAGGGAGTTTTGCTTCTTGTGCCCACGGGAATGTTTTCGGCAATAAGATTGGGGTCTTTCAGAATTTTTCGCACAAGGGCAATATTCGGCATAACAGATTCACAGAAGGCCTCCTGCGGACCTGTGAGAACCGCTTCGGAAACGGGTCGCCCCACGCTTCGGCTGCTCCAGCCCTTTATGTCTGCGACAAAGGCACAGGTGCAGCCGTCAACAAAAACTGCACAATTACCGAAGCCAACAGCTTCGATAATTGTCTGAATATTGCTTTGCTTTGTATTTGGTGCCTGAGTCAAAAGACTGCGGTATACAAGGTCTTCAAGGTTGGTATTTTTTTTGTTTTCAACTGCACCTTGCATAAGAGGTTTCATTATATCACGATTGATGTATTCCTTGTTGGAAAGCCCGTCATAGAATACAAGAAACGCAGAAATGGGTTTTTGATTCAAATTTACGTTAAACTCACGTATAACAAGGTCAAAGTTTTTTTCCGTTTCGAAAGCATCCTTCAAAAAATTCAGGTTTTCCGAAAGCTTTTGGCTGACCTTTCCCGAAAGATAGGGAATAGAATTCTTGTCCGATATGTTGTTGCTTATATAGCTGTTCGGCTCGGCGTTGTTTTCTTTTGCAGGCTGTGACGAAATAACGGACTTCTTCGCTGGTTTTTCAGGAGTTTCTGTGTATAAAAAAAGACTTTTCAGCTTCATTTTTTTCACCTCGATACAAGTATTCCCTTTATTTCAAAAATATATTAATGAATATTTGAGAAAAAATATTGACTTTTTGAAACTATATGATAAAATCAAATAAAGTGGGGTTTTGTGCGCAAATCACAAGAAATTTCGGAATGGAGAGCCGAAAACCCCAAAAGCTAAAACGGAGAGTGGATTTGATGAGAAAGGATACAGAAACAAAAAAGAAACAGGATGAAGCTGCTCAATCAACAACCCCAAAGAAAAAGGATGGTTTTTCTGCAAAAAAGGTTACGGCAGTTGTTTGTGTTATTGCAATTGTTGCAGTTCTTGCGGCAGGATTTTTGGTTTATGCCGCAACCTATGAGGATGTTCTGCACGGCGTATACATCAGCGGAGTAGAGGTTGGCGGAATGAATCAGGATGCTGCTGCAAACAAAATTGAGGAAGCCTTTGCTCCTGAAGTGAAGGACAGAAAAATTACTTTCAAATGCGGAGACAACAGCGAGGTTGTGTTCCTTTCGGACATTGATGCAAGGGTTGACAGCGAAAAAATGGCAGAGACGGCTTTTTTGGAAGGTCGTTCAAATGGCTTTTTGGGAAAAGCATTTGCTCTTGCTGCATCGGTGTTCAAAAAACGAGACATTCCTCTTTCGGTTGAAGTGAACAACAGTGCTTTTGAAGCAGTTATAAGCAGGGTTGCGGGTGAGTTTGAAACACTTATGACCGAAACGGATTATGAACTGAACGGAACAACGCTTACAATCGTAAAGGGTGAACCCGGAGAAATGGTGAACCGTGAAAAGGCTCTTGGTCTGCTTTCGGCGGCGGTGGCTGACTCTGATGCATCCGAAATTGAATTGAGTGTTGAACGAGCTGAACCCAAAGAGGTTGATTTGGATGAGTTTTACACAGCTCTTACGGCACCTGCGGCTGATGCGGAATATAAGCTTGAGGACGGGAACGTTATTATTATTCCTCACAAGGTGGGTATAACTGTTTCCAAAAAAGAAATTGCAAAAGCTCTTGAATCAAAGGAGAAAAGATATAGTCTTGAGGTTGCGGTTGATGAACCCGAAGTTACGGCAGGCGAGCTGAAAAGTCTTTTGTTCAGAGATGTTATGGGAACCTATTCCTCAAACTTCTCAACGAGTACGGAAGCAAGAGCAAGCAACGTTATTCTAACAGCACAGCGTATAAACGGTTATGTGCTTATGCCGGGCGATGTGTTTTCTTATGACAAGACCGTTGGAAGCCGAACTGTTGCCAATGGTTACAAGTCTGCCGGTGTTTATGTAGGAAACAAGGTTGAGTCGGGAATCGGCGGCGGTATTTGCCAGACCTCGTCTACACTTTATTCAGCAGCGCTTTATGCAAATTTGGAGATTGTTGAACGTACTTCACATTCACTTCCCGTATCTTATGTTCCGGGAGGGATGGATGCAACAATTGCCGAAGGCTACATAGACTTGAAGTTGAGAAACAATACGGATTATCCAGTGAAGATTGTTGCTGTGGTAAACGGCAGAAATCTAACCTGTAAAATTCTCGGTGTGAAAAAAGAAGGACAGAGTGTTGAAGTGGTGAACACAATTACAGGCTCTATTGCTCCCAAGGTTGATGTGGTTGGAGATGAAACTATCCCACAGGGCTACAAAAAGGTTCGTTCGAAAGGTGCGGCGGGCTTTACAGTTTCTTCAAAAAGAATTGTTTCGGTGAACGGCAAGGTTGTGAAAGAGGAAAAGCTCACAAACAGCGTTTACAACGCAACAAACAGTGAGGTTGCTGTCAACCCTGCGGATACGGGAGCATCGGTAGATGCTCTTGCGGTATACAATGAAGAACAGTACAAAAAAGAGCAGGAGGAAAAGCTGAAGCTTGAGGAACAGCAGAATGCAGAAGGCACTGCAACAGGCAGTGAAGCTGTTTCGGGAACCGTTGCTGAAACTGTGACAGTGCCGGAAATATAGATTGAGCTTAGAGCTGTAGCAAAATGAAAAAAGAACGGTTCGGCGTGGAAACCGAACCCTACAAATTGTTTCGCAAAAAAAGAGTGTACAATGTATGTAGGGGACGGGTTCCATCCCGTCCCGAAAACTTCATTTTGCTACAGCTCTTTTTTCTTTGGAAAAAACTTTATGTTGCAAAAAAAGGAAGTGTGTCAAATTGCCTCAAAGCTGCTCACAAAATTGGGGCATATGACAGGTTTTGCATATGGAAAAATTTGCTTTGGAGGAATATTTGTGGTAAAATATGGAAAAAAGCTTTCAGAAAAGGAGAATGACAATGTATACAGAAGAAAGAATTTCCGGAGCAATTTATCTTCCTATAGAAAATATCAGGTTCAATCCTTATCAGCCAAGAACGGAATTGGATATTGAATCCATTGAGGAGCTTTGTGCTTCTATAAAGCAGTATGGACTGATGCAGCCCATTGTTGTGAGACAAATCAATGACCGTGATTTTGAGCTTATTGCGGGAGAGAGAAGGCTGAGAGCCTGTCGTATGGCGGGAATGGAGAGAATTGCGGCTATTGTGGTACGGGCAGGAGGTACAGATAGTGCTGTTATGGCTCTGGTGGAGAACATTCAGCGGGAGGATTTGGGTTACTTTGAGGAAGCACAGGCTTTTTGCTCTTTGATTGCGGAGCATGGCATTACTCAGGAGGAGCTTGCAAGAAGACTGGGAAAAAGCCAGTCTTCTGTTGCAAACAAAATAAGATTGCTGAAACTTTCCCCTGAAATAAGAAGCCTTCTTCTGGAATATGGTCTCGGAGAGAGACAAGCAAGGGCTTTGCTTCGGATTCCTGATGAAAAGAGCCGCAAGCGTGCCCTTGAGATTATAATATGCCGGGGTCTCAATTCTGCAAAAACGGACGAGCTTGTGGATGGCATTCTCGGAAAGAATAATATTGAGGACGAAAAAAGAAATGTTACAGAGGTACGTATATTCAAGGATGTGAGAATTTTTTCCAATACCATAAGCAAGGCTGTGGATATGATGAAAAGGTCGGGAATTGATGCGGAGTCTACAAAAACCGAATCAGAAGAATATATTGAGTATACCATAAAAATTCCAAAAAATTTGAGGAATGCCGTATAAACAAAATAAATTTGTCAACACTTAGGTCAAGGAAGAGCCTCGCTTTTCCATAATTTGCGGAGGTGTTGACTGCGATGAAAGAAAAAAAGTCAAAAAAACGTAAGGAAATACTAAGAAAGGTTGTTGAAAGCAAAGGGGTTTACATAGCCCTCCTTTCATTGATTGTGATTGTGGGAGTTTATGTTTATGCCCGTAATATGAAGCTTGAAATGGAAAAGGATTATGTTGCATTTGATGAAGAGGCTTGGCAGGAGGCTGTGAACGAAAGTAACATTGAGGTTATTGACGTTGATACCGAGAAAAAAGAAGAAAAGCCTTTTACAGCCGAACCCGAAAAAGAAAAGCCTGAACCTGAAAAAGAGACGAAAGGCACGGCTGTAAGTCCAAATACAGAAAAGGCAGTGCCTGTATCCGCCTTGGCTGATACGGAGTTTTCCATGATTATGCCATGCGAGGGACAGGTTACGGCAGAGTGTTCTTTGGAAGAGCTTGTTTTTTGCAGCACCACAGAGGATTGGCGTACCCACAACGGACTTGATATTGCTGCCGCAGAAGGTGACCCTGTGAAAGCGGCTGAAAAGGGGATTGTGTCAAAGGTTTATGAGGATGAGGAGTTGGGTGTTGTTGTGGTAGTCGAACACACAAACGGAATATCCTCTCTTTACGGAAATCTCCAGAGCCTTGATTTCATCAGTGCAGGAAAACAGGTGGAAAAGGGTGATGTTATCGGCGGAGTAGGGAAACCGGGAACTCTGGAAGCCGATTCAGGCTCGCATCTTCATTTTGAAGTTCACGCAAACGGCAAATACAAAAATCCTATGGATTTTGTAAAGAAATAAAATTTGCCCCCCCTAAAATATTTTATATATAGGAAGAAGTCACGGATGATTGTCCGTGGCTTCTTCCGTTTGAAAAATCGACAGGTAAATTGTCTTATTGGAAAGAAAAAATAAAAATTTTGGTTTTTTCCTTGCATATCTTGGAATATTGTTGTATAATAATTGGTGGAAAATTTTTATTCTACATATATTATATAGCGGAGGCGGAATATGAGTAAGTTTTTGGACACAATAAAGGCAAGAGCAAAAACCGATAAAAAGACAATTGTTCTTCCTGAATCAATGGATGCCAGAATTTATGAAGCGGCAGAAAAAATTCTGAAGGAGGATTTTGCCAACATTATTATTGTGGGCACTCCTGAAGAGGTTGAAAAGTATAGCAAGGGTTATGACATTACAGGTGCAACAATCATCAACCCCTTCACATACGAAAAGACAGAAGAATACCTCAACCTTTTTGTTGAGTTGAGAAAGTCAAAGGGGCTTACATACGAAGAAGCAAAGGCTACAGCTCTTGGTGACTATATGTATTATGCGTGCCTTATGGTGAAGGCGGGCGATGCTGATGGTGTTGTTTCAGGTGCTTGTCACTCTACTGCAAATACGCTCAGACCCAGTCTTCAGATTATCAAGACAAAGCCCGGCACAAAGCTTGTTTCGGCATTCTTCGTAATCGTTGTTCCTGATTGTGAATACGGTGCAAACGGAACATTTATTTTCGGTGACAGCGGTCTTGTTCAGAACCCCAATCCCGAAGAATTGGCAGCTATTGCTGCCTGCTCGGCAGAATCCTTTGAACTTCTTGTTCAGGAGGAGGCTATCGTTGCAATGCTTTCACACTCATCAATGGGAAGCGCAAAGCACGATGATGTTACAAAGGTGGTTGAAGCTACAAGAATCTGCAAGGAAGAAAACCCTGACCTCAAGGTTGACGGCGAGCTTCAGCTTGATGCGGCAATTGTCCCCGAAATCGGTGAGTCAAAGGCTCCTGATAGCAAGGTTGCAGGTCATGCAAATGTACTTGTGTTCCCTGACCTTGATGCTGGTAACATTGGCTACAAGCTGGCACAGCGCTTGGCAAAGGCAGAGGCTTATGGTCCTGTAACTCAGGGTATTGCAATGCCTATTAATGACTTGTCACGAGGATGCAGTGCTGATGATATTGTGGGCGTTGTTGCTATTACTTGTGTTCAGGCACAGGCGAACTAAAGAAGAGTGCAGAGAAATTATACAAAATGTTTTGCGTTTTGTCTGATAATATTTTGAAAGGAAGTAGTTTTTAATGAAAATTCTTGTTATCAATGCAGGTAGTTCATCTCTCAAGTATCAGCTTATTGATATGGAAACAGAAAAGGTTATGGCAAAGGGTCTTTGCGAAAGAATCGGTATTGAAGGCTCGAAGCTCAACCATACTCCCGACGGCGGAGAAAAAAACGTTATTGAAAAGGATATGAAGGACCATTCGGATGCAATCAAGATGGTTCTTGATGCTCTTACAGATGCAAATTACGGCGTGATTTCCGATATGAGCGAAATCGCAGCAGTAGGACATCGTGTTGTTCACGGCGGCGAAACCTTCAGCGGTTCTGTTGTTATCAACGATGAAGTGAAGAAGGCTCTTGAAGCTTGTGTTCCCCTTGCTCCCCTTCACAATCCTGCCAACCTTATCGGTATTGCAGCCTGCGAAGCAGCTATGCCCGGTGTTCCTCAGATTGGTGTATTCGATACAGCTTTCCATCAGACAATGTCAAAGGAAGCTTATATGTATGCTGTACCCTATGAGCTTTACGAGAAACATAAAATCAGAAGATATGGTTTCCATGGTACATCACACAAATATGTTGCTCAGGAAGCAGCAAAAATGCTCGGAAAGAATCCCGAAGATTTGAAAATGATTACCTGCCATATGGGCAACGGCTCGAGTATTACAGCTGTTGACGGCGGAAAGTCTGTTGACACATCAATGGGCTTTACACCCCTTGCAGGTGTTGTTATGGGTACACGCTGCGGTGATATTGACCCTGCTATTGTGAAGTTTATTGCAGAGGCTGAAGGCAAGACAATTGCAGAGGTTGATGCTCTTCTCAACAAGGAATCAGGTGTTCAGGGTATTTCCGGCGTAAGCTCAGACTTCCGTGACCTTGAAGCTGCTCAGGCTGAAGGCAACGAGAGAGCTGCTCTTGCACTTGATATGTTTGTTGAAAGCGTAAGAAAATTCATTGGTTCATATATGGTGAAAATGGGCGGTGTTGATGCAATTATTTTCACAGCAGGTATCGGTGAAAATACTCCTGTTATGCGTGAAGCTATCACAGCCAACCTCGAAGCTTTCGGTATCAAGGTTGATTCCGAAAAGAACGAAAAAGCAATTCGCGGTGCACAGATGGATATTTCGGCAGCAGATTCAAAGGTAAAGATTCTTGTTGTTCCCACAAATGAAGAGCTTATGATTGCGAAGGAAACTCTTGCACTTGTAAAATAAGATTAAAATTCAATTCGGGTTGTCGGCAAGGACAGCCCGTTTTTGGCATTAAGGGGGGAAAGTTCGGTATGGAAGACCTTTTTGGCAAGTATGAGAAAATGACGGATGAAGAGCTGGTTGAGTTTTCAGGCTCGGGAGACCGTGATGCAACGGAATGTCTTCTTGTTCGTTACAAAAATCTTGTTCTTGCAAAGGCAAGAATGTATTTTCTTGTTGGTGCAGACGAAAAGGATATTATTCAGGAAGGTATGATTGGACTTTTTAAAGCCATTCGTGATTTTGACAAAAGCCGTCAGGCTTCTTTCAAGGGCTTTGCGGAGCTTTGTGTCAAACGTCAGATTATTACGGCAGTGAAAACCGCAAATCGCCAAAAACATATGCCGCTCAATACATATGTATCTCTCAGCAATCCTATGTACGAAGGAGATACAGAGGGTATTCTTGAAGAGATTCTCTCGGGGTCTTTTGATGACGACCCTGAACGCCTTTTTATCAGCAAGGAGAATGCACAGTTCCTTACGGTGAAGATGGACGAGGTTTTGAGCAAGCTTGAAAGAAGCGTTCTTGCACTTTATCTTGAAGGAAAATCTTATCAGGAAATTTCAGCAATTCTGGACAAGCCTCAAAAGTCAATTGACAATGCTCTGCAGAGAGTGAAAAAGAAGATGGAAAAGTTCAGCGGAATGTAATATTTTGCAGAGGAAAATGGGAAAATATGTAATTAATTTTTCTGTTGAACATAAAAAATTCTCGTTGTCAAGAAAAAAGTTTTGATAATTATGTAAACTTGTTTTTGAAGTGCTCTTGGTTTACATAATTCGGATTGTGGACAGCAAAGCCCATAGTATAAGTTATTAACAGAGTTATCCACATTATCCACAGGTTTGGGGATATATAAAGGCAAAAATTGACAAAATACCCTCAAAAACTGTGGAAAAGCTTGATTTTACGAGCCTTTCAAAAATATAGTAAAAGAAGCAATTTGGTTTACAATAATTATTCTATAATTTTAAACAAATTATTTATGGTTTTGTTATTTGCAAGTTGTTTTTTCTGCAAAAGAAACAGGAGGAAGCTATGAGTTTGAAAATTACAACGCCTTTTTCAAAAGAAGCGGTTGAGACACTCAGGTGCGGTGAAAAAGTTCTTATCAGCGGCATAATTTATACTGCGAGAGATGCTGCCCACAAACGGATGGTTGAGTCGGTAAAAAGAGGTGAAAAACTTCCTTTTGACATTAGAAATCAGATTATATATTATGCAGGTCCCGCACCTGCAAAGCCGGGAAGAATTATCGGCTCATGCGGTCCTACTACCAGCTGCCGTATGGATGCTTATGCTCCAACGCTGATTGAGCTTGGTCTTACGGGTATGATTGGAAAAGGTGAACGGGATATTGCTGTGATTGAGGCGATGAAAAAGAACAAGGCGGTTTATTTCGGCGCTATAGGCGGTGCCGGTGCGTTGATTGCTGAATGTGTTGAAAAGGCAGAGGTTGTTGCATATGATGATTTGGGAACGGAAGCCGTAAGAGCCTTGACAGTGACGGATTTTCCGGCTATTGTGGTTATCGACTGCTTTGGAAAAAGTCTTTATGACAGATAAATATATTTTCGAAACTACTTGAAAATTTGAAAGAAATAGGTTATACTAAAAAAAGAATGTTAAATATTTAAGATATACGAAAGTGAGGTGCCGCAAAATGGCAAAGGTTACAAAGGATACAATTATTCTTGATGTTCTTCGTCTTGACCCCGAAACTGCTCCCTTTTTCCTTGAAATAGGTATGCATTGTCTGGGATGCCCCTCAGCAAGCGGTGAAAGCATTGAACAGGCTTGTATGGTTCACGGAACCGATGCAGATGCTCTTGTTGAAAAAATAAATGCTTTTTTGGCTGCAAAGGCATAAAATGAGAGTTGAAGAAGGACATCCGGACATCCTGCGGGATGTCTTTTCTTTTTCTAAAAATTTTTTGCTGAAATTTGAAATTTTCTATTGACAAACAGAACGGAATTGTGTATAATAATCAAGCTGACTAAAAATAGCAATATGTTGTTTTTGTGCAGTATTCTGGAAAATGTATGGGCGCATAGCTCAGCTGGGAGAGCATCTGCCTTACAAGCAGAGGGTCATAGGTTCGAGCCCTATTGTGCCCACCATATTTCTTTCAGAAACAGCATCGGTTCAGCGTTTATGTGGGCGCATAGCTCAGCTGGGAGAGCATCTGCCTTACAAGCAGAGGGTCATAGGTTCGAGCCCTATTGTGCCCACCACTTTTCTTTTTAAAGGATATTTGAAATGAAGTTTGATTTGTTACCTATTCTGAATGCTGACGGAAGACGGCTTCCACTCAAAACAGAGCTTGATACGGTCGGTTGCGAAGAGCAGGGTGCCAAGTTTCTGACTCCTGTTTCTGTTTCCGGTGAGTTTGTCAACATTGGTGGAAGTATCGAGCTGAAGGCAAAGGCTTCCTGTACAGTTGAATATGCTTGCGACAGATGCTGTGAAACTTTCCAGTCGGACTTTGAATGTTCTTTTGAAGAGGTCTTCAAAAAAGAAGATGCAAGGGTCGGAGACGATCAGAACCCTGATGCTGTAATTCTTTCGGGTACCGCTGTTGAAATTGACGAGATTGTTCTGGCAAACATTTTTGTCAACCTTCCTACAAAGCGTTTGTGTCACGAAGAATGCAAGGGCTTGTGTCCCAATTGCGGACAAAACCTCAACCAATCGGAGTGTTGCTGTGATACAAGACCCGCTGATCCCAGATTTGATATTCTGGACAAACTTTTGTAGATTATGCAGGGCTTTGAACCTGTTGAAATTATTATTGTCGGAAAGAGGTGTGTTTAACTATGGCAGTTCCAAAGAGAAAAACTTCTAAAGCAAGAAGAGATAAGAGAAGAGCTAACTGGAAGCTCCTTATTCCCGGTATGGTTGCATGTCCCAACTGCGGTGAATACAAAATGCCTCACAGAGTTTGCAAGGCTTGCGGATATTACAACGGAAAAGAAGTTGTAAAAAAAGAGGCGTAAATTTTTCAGTATAAAGAAGTCGTATCGAACGTTGGCTGTTTGATGCGGCTTTTTTTCTGCCTGAAATCTGTAGGAGCTTTGTGTAAAAAGATGGGTGCTCAAAGGTAGACTTTACTTTTTTTCTTTTCTGTGATAAAATATTTTTATGCAAAAAGGAGTGACATTATGACAGTCTCGGAATTAAAACACACACTACGGAAAGATTACAAATATAGAATAGAATTACACGCTCACACGTCTCCGGTTAGCTCGTGCGGTGCGGTTTCTCCCGAAGATATGGTTGAGCTTTATCACCAAAGGAACTATCACGGGATAGTTGTTACAAATCACTTCAATCGTTACAATATTGAACGGTTTCCTGAATTCTCAAAGGAGGCTTATATTGACTCCTACCTGAAGGCTGTGGATGACGCAAAAAAGGTAGCTGAAAAATATGGAATAACCGTTTTTGTCGGAGCAGAAATCAGGTTTGATGAAAACCCAAATGATTATCTTCTTTATGGCGTAGACCGTGATATTCTTTCCGTTTGTTACGATTATTTTTCCAAAGGTCTTGAAGCTTTTCGAAAAGAGGTGAAGCTCCCGGGTAGTGTGCTTGTTCACGCACATCCATTTCGCAATGGTATGACCCGTGTGTCACCTGAGCTTGTTGACGGCATTGAAATATTGAATCTGCATCCGGGACACAATTCCTCTGTGGCACTTTCCACACGTTATGCTTACGAAACAAAGGCAAAAATAAAAACCGCAGGCTCCGACTTTCACGAAAAATTTCATCTGGGCTGCGGTGCTCTTCTCGCAAAAGAAATGCCGACGGATACCTTTGAGCTTGTGGAGCTTTTGAAGTCAGGAGACTATCTTCT
The DNA here is from genome assembly GCA_015068655.1 of Oscillospiraceae bacterium. GTDB lineage: Bacteria > Bacillota > Clostridia > Monoglobales > Monoglobaceae > SIG440. The sequence goes on along the minus strand of SVKC01000002.1, from coordinate 59,238 downwards.
GGAAATAAGCGGAGAAACAATTGTCCTTCCTTAACAAAAGTTAAATTTTCATTAAGTATGTGTAAACAAATTAAGATAATTATTGAAAACATAAACAAAGTATGTTATATTTTCTAAGAGGTGAACCAAATGGAAGAACTTATACTGAAAGGCAAAGCCGCAAAGTTGGCAGCATCAATTCTTGCAACGGCAGGAACCGATGCCAAGAATACGGCGTTATATAAGATTGCAGAAGCTTTTTCTGCAAACTCGGAATATATTATTGCAGAAAACCAAAAGGATATAGCTGCCGCAAGGCAAAATGGTATTTCTGAAGGGCTTATTGACCGGCTTACCCTGAATGATGTTCGTATTTCAGCTATGTCCGAGGGTATAAGACAAATTGCAGAGCTTCCTGACCCGATAGGTGAGGTTGTTGGAGAATTTAAACGTCCAAACGGTCTTCATATCGGTGAAACGAGAGTTCCTCTGGGTGTTGTTGGAATTATATATGAAGCACGCCCAAACGTAACAGCCGATGCTGCCGCTCTTTGCATAAAGTCCGGAAACGCTTGCATACTCCGTTGTGGCAAGGAGGCGCACAAATCGGCTATGGCAATTGCGAGAATTATACGTGAGTCCCTTGCGGCTGCAGGTCTGCCTTCCGACTGTGTTAACCTTGTGGAGAATACAAGCCGTGACAGTGCTTTGGCACTTATGAAACTCAACGACTATCTGGATGTAATTATTCCCAGAGGCGGTGCAGGTCTTATCCGAAGCGTTGTAGAAAATGCAACAGTTCCTGCAATTGAAACAGGTACAGGAAACTGTCACGTTTTCATTGATGAAAGTGCTGACCTTGAAATGGCAAAGAATATTGTTATAAACGCAAAAACCTCACGTCCTTCTGTTTGCAATGCAGAGGAAAAGCTTCTTGTTCACCAAAATGTTGCAGAGACTTTTCTGCCTGAAATTCTCGGAGCTCTGACTGAAAAATCTGTTGAGATAATCGGTGATGAAGCTGTTTGTAAAATATTCCCACATGCAACAGCGGCAACAGAAGAAGACTGGGGAACCGAATATCTTGACCTGAAGATTGGAGTGAAGGTTGTTGATGACCTTGAAGCTGCAATTGTTCACATAAACCAATATGGAAGCCGTCATTCGGAAGCGATTATTACCGAAAGCTACAAAAATTCCCAAAGGTTTCTTGAAGCCGTTGATGCGGCGGCGGTTTATGTCAATGCGTCAACACGCTTTACGGACGGATTTGAATTCGGGTTTGGTGCAGAAATCGGAATAAGCACACAGAAAATTCACGCAAGAGGACCTATGGGGCTGAAAGCCCTGACAACCACAAAATATATTATTCGTGGAAACGGACAAATACGTTAACGAAAGGAATTAACCATGGAAAAAGAACTGAAAAAAGCTTTTCTTGCTCAGGTGAACATTCCCGAGGACACGGGTAAAATCTTTGCAAGTTACGCAAAACAGTTTGAAGAACTGATGATGATTTATCAATGTGCCATTCAGGAGGTTACGACAAAGCTGGAAATTCTGAGCCACGAAATGTCGGTGCGCCAGCAACGTAACCCTATTGAAAGCATAAAATACCGCATAAAAAAACCAAAAAGCATTGCTGAAAAGCTTATCCGCAACGGCAAGGATGTCTCTCTTGAATCTGTTTCCGAGAACCTGAACGATGTTGCGGGTGTCCGTGTGATATGCTCTTTTATTGAAGATATTTACACAGTAGCAAATATGCTTACACAGCAGGATGATATTGTATTGCTTGCTGTCAAGGATTACATAAAAAATCCAAAGCCAAACGGCTATCGAAGCTATCATATGATAATTGAGATTCCTGTTTTCTTCTCGGACAAAAAACAGTATATCAAGGTTGAGGTGCAGATACGAACAATTGCTATGGATTTCTGGGCAAGTCTTGAACATCACGTGAAGTACAAGAAGGATATTCCCGACCCTGAAGGGATTGCGGCACGTCTTCAAAAATGTGCCGAAGTGATTTCCGCAACAGACGAGGAAATGCAGAATATTGCAAAGCATATTGAAATGCTGTAAAATCAAAATCAGCCTAACCTGATTTATCAGATTAGGCTGATTTTTTCGTATGTTATATATCCGTCAGAAAGAGGGAGAACATTTCCTCTCGCTGTGCCTTCAAAGGCACGACCGCCTATGATTTCAAAGCGTTCCTGTCCTTCGTAATAACATTCATATCCCAAAAAGGCACGAAGAATTCTGTCAGCCTCCCAAACGGTCATATTTTCTCTCACCGTCATATCTGAGACAGACGGGGCTTCCCAATATTCATCCCCAGTTTGAACACGAGCTTTTTTCCACAGCTCTTCAAAATTATTTACAAGCTCATCCATCATTTGGGGAATCAATACATAAACTTTTTCCATAAAGCTAACAAGGGTTTCCTTTTCATCTAAGTTGAATTCTTTTTGAAGAAGAATATCGCCTGTATCAAAGCTTTCTGCAATTTTGTGAACCGAAACACCGCTTTTTTTCAGTCCTTTGAGAATTGTTTGAGGCATAGGCCAAGAGCCGCGTCCCACAGGAAGAAGGCTGGGGTGAATGTTCACAATGGGAAAGTCTGTGTTGACAGGAATTTTGTAATAATAACCTGCACAAACAGCAAGCTCACAGCCTGATTTTTTCAGCCGTTCAATGTCTTCTAATGTTATGCGAGTCATTTGACAGGGAATGTTTCTTGTTTCTGCAAAATTACGGATTTTCAGATTGAATTCAGTTTTATTGTCAGTTTTGCAGGTGAAAATTTCGCCAATCTCACATCCGCAATCCACAAGACTTTCCAGTGCTGTATAAAACAAATCTATTCCTATATATGCAATTTTCATTTTATCTCACCTGATACAAAAAAATAAAGTATTGCTCCGCCTGAAATCAGTGTCAATAAAGCTGCTATCGGAACGGAGTATTTGAATTTTGGTTTACTTGTTTTGTGGTTAAACAAAACCATTCCAAACAAAGCCCCCATACCGCCAAGGGCAAAGCTGAGCAGAAGCAGAGTTTTTTCACTTATCCTTCGTGATGCAGTTTTCGCAAGAAGCTTGTCAAGTCCGAAAAACAGCATAACAAGCAGATTCCATCCAGCAAGAATATAATTATATATCATAATATCACCCGTTTATTTATTTTCATTCCCAAGCCTTTTGTAAACTGTAAGACGCATAGTGAGAAAGCAGGCAACGCCGCCAATCAGGTTTGAGATAGGCTCTGCAAGAAAAACGCCATTTACTCCAAAACCTGCCGAAGGAAGAAGAAGCGTGAGAGGCACCACAATAATTGCCTTCCTGAGAAGGGAAAAGAAAATTGCGTGCTTTGCATCACCGAGAGCCTGAAAAGTTGACTGACCCGCAAACTGAAGTGCCATAAAGACAAAACCGAAAAAATAGGTCTTCAGAGCATTGCATCCCATAGCAGCAAGTCCCGGGTCGTCCGAAAAAACATTGAACCAGAAGCCGGGGAAAACAACCACAAGAATCCAGGCTGCCATAGTGTATACTGCACCTAAGATTGCATTAAACTTTATACCCGATTTCACTCTTGAATAAAGCTTTGCACCATAGTTGAAACTGATAACAGGCAAAGCTCCGTTCATAATTCCGCTTACGGGAAGCATAAGAATTTCACGTACAGAGTTCACTACGGTCATAATACCTACATAAATGTCTCCGCCATATATCTGTAAGGTTGAATTACACGCAACCTGAACAAGGCAGCTTGTACCCTGCATTATGAAATTTGACGTTCCAAGCCTGAGAATATCTTTTGTTATATTCTGATTCAAGGAGATGCTCTTTAACATCAGTCGTACAATTGCACGTTTGCTGAAAAGAAAGCTAAGAACCCATATTGCAGAAACAACCTGACTGATGACTGTTGCAAGAGCCGCACCTTTGACACCCATATCAAGTCCAAAAATAAAAATCGGGTCGAGAATAATATTCAGAGCTGCGCCCAAAATCACAGAGAGCATACCTATTTTTGGAAAGCCCTGAGCGTTTATGTAACCATTCAGTCCCGTAGCAAGCATTGAAAAAGTTGTGCCGGCAAGATATATGTCTAGATAATCCTTTGCATAAATATAGGAGTTTTCACCGGCACCAAAGGCAAAAAGAATCGGTTTGCGAAAAGCATAACAAATAGCTGTAAGAATTATTGAGCTGAGCACAAGCAAAGCACAGGAATTTCCCAGTATTTTTTCTGCTCGTTTTGTGTCGCCCGCACCTCTTGCCATAGAAAACAATGGAACTCCGCCCATACCAAAGAGTGCGGTAAAAGCCATTATAAGTGTGATTACGGGGAAGGTAAGTCCAATTCCCGTGAGAGCCAGACTGTTCCCCGCCTCCATATGCCCGATGTAAATTCTGTCTACTACATTATAGAGAAGCTGAACTAGTTGAGCGACGGTCAAAGGAACTGCCTGAGCTACAATAAGTCTCCATACTGCACCCTTGGAAAAATCATTTTTTTGTTTTCTTTTTTCCATCTTATATTCGCTTCCTTTTCATCTAATGTGAACCAAACTATTACACCAAACCCATACACCATTCAACGCTGATAGCTACAATTACTACAAGGGCAGATATAACAAAACCGTGAACCATAGGGCTTATGCCTGATTTTTTCATATCGTTGAAGCTTGTATTAAGTCCGATTGCCGCAAGTGCCGCAACCATTAAAAACTTGCTTATATCCTTGGCAATTCCCGAAATGTTTGCCGGAATGATACCAACGCTGTTGATTGCTGCAAGACTCAAAAAGCCGAGGATAAACCAGGGAAACAACTTCCAAATGTTTATTTTTGTATATTCTGCGCCAGAGCTTTCTTTTCTCTTGAGTCTCAAATTTACAAAAGAGAAAACAAGAACCGTAGGAATTATGGACAATGTTCGCGTCAGCTTTACCATTGTAGCAAAATCACCGGCGCCTTCGCTGAAAGCATAACCTGCCGCTACCACGCTTGAGGTGTCATTCACCGCAGTCCCTGCCCAAAGACCATAAGCCATATCGCTGAGTCCCAGAGCTTTTCCCATAATGGGAAACAGTACAATCATTGCCATATCAAACAAGAAGGTTGCTGACATTGCATAAGCAATATCCGAATCTTCTGCATCAATTACAGGAGCAATAGCGGCTATGGCAGAACCTCCGCAAATTCCTGTTCCTGCGGAAATAAGGTTTGAAAGCTTCCAGTTCAGCTTCAGCCCTTTTCCAATGAAATATCCTCCGCCGAAACACGTAAGCAAGGTGAAAAGCATTACCAGAAGGGATAGCTTTCCGACAGAAAGAATTACCCTGACGCTGAGAGAAGCCCCCAGAAGTATAATTGCAATTTTCAAGACCTTTTTTGAAGTAAACTTGATACCGGCATTCAAACATTTCGGTTTCCAAAAAGAGTTTATTATCATTCCCAAAAACAGAGCAATGACAGATGCTCCTATAATATGTATCGGCAAAAGGTTTTCCAACGTTCGTGCAACTACCGCTATTACAAGAGATACGGCAAATCCCGGAATTATTTTGGACATAGCTTTTAAAGCTTTCATTGTGCTTTCCTCCATTTTTTTACAATTTAAATGAATTTGGCTTGTTTTAGTGAATTTATTATAGAATCAATGAACGATTTGGATGCCAATATTTTGGCGATATACTCACTCCGTTCGTGCGATATAATCTCACAAAAGTTCGATTGCGATATTTTGCAAGCAAAGCGATATGATATAAATTCCTTTTCTCGTCCCGAAGGGACATATCGCATCCGTCAGGATATATCGCACAGCAAGGTATATCGCAAATTCCGTCAGGAATTTATATCGCTGATTTCATCTTCGATGAAATCATTATACCACATCAAACAAAAAATGACAACTATTTGATGTTGTCATTTTTCATATATTCGTTTTAGTTTTCACAGGAATTTCTTTCGAAATTCTTGGTTCCCTTTTCATAAATTTCGCAAATCAGCTTTTGGATTTTCAATGCTTCTCTGCCGCTTATTGATGGCTCGCGGTCATTTTCCACAGCATCATAGAAATCTGCAATTTCACGTATATGCTGGAATCCCCAGTAATCCTTACCGTCTTCATAAGTTACATCGGGGTCTACCGTAGTTGCTGCTGTGAATTTGCGTCCGTCATTCAGAACAATCTCTGCGTTGTCATAGTCCATTGTTACCTTTCCGTTTTCACAGCAAAGTCTGATTTCGATAGGATCATCACAACCGTAATTGTTCATAGCCCAGAAACCGAGAGTAGCACCGCCCTTGTATTTCACAAGACCTTCTGCTGTATCGTCAACCTCCATAATGGAATGACCTCGATTTGACAAATGTGCCTGAACGCTTTCTATCTCGTCGTTGATGAACCAGTTGGCAAGGTCAATTGAATGAATTGCCTGGTCAATCAGGACGCCGCCGCCCTCTTTTTCCCAAGTACCTTTCCAGTCGGATAGGCTGTAATATTCATCAGGCTTGCACCAGGTGAGTACAACCCTTGCAGAAATAATTTTTCCCAGTGTCCCGTCCTCAAGCTTTTCTTTCACAAGCTTTGAGGAATCATTGAATCTGCACTGAAAAATAATTCCATATTTCACACCCATTTTTTCTGCAAGCTCAACATTTGCTATCGCATCTTCATATTTTATGCTCATGGGCTTTTCACAAAGTACATTTACGCCCGCTTCAATTGCAAAACGTGAAATTATCGGATGCAAATAATGAGGAACACAAACGTGTACAACATCCAAATTGTCCTTGCTTATCATTTCGGTGTAATCATAATAAGCCTTACAGCCATACTTTTTTGCCGCTTTGTCTGCTCTGTCCTTTTTTATGTCACAAACGCCGACAATCTGTGCATTCTTCAAATAATCCGCACTTGTTGCGTGCATTGTGAAAATATTACCGCATCCTACAATACCAACTCTCAACATTTAGATTTCCTCCATATTCTAACGTAAGATTTTACGAGTATTATACAACAAATGTAAAAAATTTTCAATACCTTTTTTGTACTAAAAGGTATAATATCGTAAACTTGCGTTTTTTATGCTTGGAAACACATAATGCTTTGAGGTTGAAACTTGATATATTGCACAAAATTCGTTAAATTTGTGTGATTCCGGTATTATTCCGCAAACCGCTCGCAAACCTCCATTCTCGACACAGAAACCTCAAAAGCAGTTTTGCTTTCAACTTCTGTGTCGCTGAGCCGTTTCTGGTATTCCCGGCTTTGTATTCTTCCCTTCACCACAACGTTGTCCCCAACGTTCAGACATTCCGCAAACTTGGCGTTTCTGCCCCAGGCAATACAGGGGATGTAATCCGATTTGTTGTAGGAGCGGTTGACCGCAAGAAGAATGTCCGCAATCTCACGCCCGAAGGGTGTCGTCCGATAGACCGGCTTTTTGCATATGTAGCCGTTGAGACAAATAGAATTGAGACTTTTTTCCTCGTCTTCTGTTTTTTCAATATCCTTCACAAAAACCGTAAGAATCAAACGGTTTCCCACATTGGTGAAATTGTTGTACGACCTGAACTGTCCTTGAATTACAACCATATCACCCACCGCAAGACCTTCTCCCATAAGAAACTTTTCGGATATAGTGACCTTCACGGTATCACGGGTTTCGCTGAGCCTTGGAGTATTCAACATAAAGGTATAAAAAACCTCTTCATAAACCTCATGGGAAAACTCCGGTTCACTTGCAACAGTCCCGGCAATAACGACCTTATTATTCTCTGTATAGCTTTCGGTATTCAAGATAATTCACTCCCTAATAAACTTTGGTGATATTTAAACAATGTTTATGTAATTTATATTCACAAAGTAATTTTTTAGAACATCTCTTTCATCAACATTTATATCATTGCCAAACAAGTTCGAGGCTATTCCGAAAATTGACAGTATGGGTTCTGAAAATTGTTAATAAATTGTAACATTTCAAAAATGCTTGCTTTTTGTTATTGGGTATGATATAATATTAAAACATTATACAGGAGTTGATAAGTATGTTTTTTCAGAATTATGCAAAGCCGGGCAAGGGTGTCAATAAGCGCGACCCAAATCAGCCCAGAATCAAGACTTTTTTTGAAATATTGCCGAGAAAGCTGTGGAATCTTTGCAAGCTCAATTGGCTGTACCTGATTACAGCGATTCCTTTCTTTCTTGTTACTATGTTTATTGCCGGTATCTTTTCTTCGCCGATTATAAACAGTATTACAGATTTTTCTAATGATGTGGATCTTACAATGCTTGCTGTGTTTGACCTTTTTGTGCGATTTGCAGTTTCTATGTGTTTTTTGATTTTCTGGGGACTGGGTCCTTGTACGGCAGGCTTTACGTTTATCACAAGAAACTACGGCAAAGAAGAACATTGCTGGCTTTTCAGCGATTACTTTGAAAAATTCAGACAGAACTTCAAACAGAGCATTCTTCTTTGGATTATTGACCTTGTGGTTTTCTATCTTCTTGCGGTAGCGTTTATGTTTTATCACAGAAACTCAATGTTTCTGCTGACAATATTGGTTGCTTCTGTGACGGTTGTGTATACAATGATGCATATGTACATATATCAGATGATGATTAGCTACAAGCTTTCATTCATTGATATAATCAAAAATTCACTTTTACTCACCTTCATAAAGGCACCACAAAATGTTCTGTTGCTGTTTGTTGTTTTGGCTATGAATATTGGAATTCCATACCTTATATATTCACTTTTCCATAATGTAATTTCCATTCTTGTGATTGTTTTGTTGGAGGCTTGTATGCTTCCTGCACTTAGCTCGTTCATAACAAACTTCTTCGTTTATACAACCTTGGAGATGTATGTAAATGGCGACAACCGTGCCGAAGAAAAAACCGAGCAGACAGTTGAAATTTGATGTAGGTTGGTTCAAATCCAATATATTCGGAATTACTGAAATAGTCCAAAACGGGGCTGTTGCATTATGCATTTAAAATGCTTAACGCAGCAACCCCTATTTTAATCAATATATATTGATTTGACTTGCCAGACAAATACTACAAGCGTCTCATTCTGTATTACCGGATACTTTAATCCGATGATGAAGAATGAGGCGCCTTTCCTTTGTGCTTATTTGTGCAACAGCTTGCTTATTGTTACGCAGAGAAAACCTTGATTTTAAGGTCTTGGTAACCCTATGTCATCTACAATTCCACGGAAAATTGAGGCGGCAACAGCACGTTGCCATGCCGGACTATTCAGGTTCAGGGCTTCGGTTGAGTTTGTGAGATAACCGAGCTCTACGAGAACTGCCGGCATATTTGTGCGGCGAAGCACGGCGAAGTTTGCTCGCATAACTCCACGGTTTTGTGAACCGAGGTCTTGGGAAACCGAATCAACTATTGATTGTGCAAGACGTTCCGATGTTCCTCCGAGACGGTAGACATAAGCTTCTACACCTTGTGCTTCGGGACGGACAGAGCTGTTTGTGTGTATACTGATGAAGTAGTCTGCGCCCCAATTGTTTGCTGTTGAGGCACGGTTGCGTAAATCTGCGTTTTTGTCCTGAAGAACATTTTCATCACTCGTCGTGCGGTAAAGTCTCACATCGTAGCCGGCATCACGAAGCAAGCGTGCGAGTTCAAGCGAAACATTCAGATTTACGAATTCTTCGGTAACACCATTGCCTACAGCACCCGGGTCGGGACCGCCGTGTCCGGAATGGGTCTTAACAAAAAACAGTAATCAGTAAGAACCGTCCCAGAATTAAGAGAGTGCCGTACATAACAGACATAGCACACGTCCACACACTAACTCCGTTCCAAGATGGGATTCCCGCAACAAAACAATCCAAAAAGCAACAAGAAACATATAAAAATTGTAAGTATTGTGACTTTTGGTTATGTATGCATTGCTTTTTTTGCATACAAGCTTTTCAGACTGTTGCAAAAAATTGACAGCACCAAAAACAGGTAATTTATTTTTTTCTCCTTTTCAGCATTTGGTTTTATGCGTTGAATAATTTATTTAACAGCTTTGTGTTTTCTTCAACAATCTGATGTTCAGCCTTTTCTTCGAGAATAAAGACATTATGTGACTGAAAACTGTCAATTTCGTATCCACCGTATGGAATCTGGTCTTTTGTGGGCAGATAGCCAATGCTTCCGTTTGCGTTTGAAAGACACAGTGTATGAGTGAACGGACTTGATTCCTGCTGGTTTAATGTTATACGGCAGAAGGGTTCCAGAGGATAAGGAACAAAAACAACTGAATCAAGGGCAATGTATGTTTGTTCGAATTTCCATTCTGTTTCGATGGGTAGATTGTTTTCATAATGTGCTACAATGTTTTTATATCGCTCATATTCAAGAATTTCAACTTCAATCAGCTTTTCGGGGTCGCCCATTGCTTCCATTGCAGATTTTGCTTCCTCAATTGAAGGGAGCTTTCGATAAGGCATGGCTAGTGTATCTGATTTTACGAACAGCTTCGGTTCGGAATATGTTGTAATGCTTTCAAAAGCCCGAACAGCATCTTCAGCGGCAATCAAACCTACTTCTTTCATAAGCTCCATATCGCCCGTTGTCATTCCGTTGGAAAGACGGGGACCTATGTCACCTATGGCACCATTGAAAAATACAGCAGGGGCTGAGGTTTCTTTTTCGAGTCGGTCTACCATATATCCCGGCCAGTCTCTTGAGATTTCGGGTGCTTGTCCTGCGGCGGTAGGATGACAGCCAAAGTGTAAAAGTGAAACTATGGTTTCGCCTTCGGGCTTGCGGAAGGACAGTATTCTCATTCTGCTATCGTATGGACCGTCGGGATTTTGTCCCAGAATAACCTTTCCGTCAGGTGTAAGCTCACGGCGATTGATTCCGGTATTGCTTGAGGCTTCGCCTATTCCCATCTGTGCCGGTTGCATATTGCTGACAGCTTCTTTTGCGGCAGCTATTGTTTGGGGGAACAGAATTTCGCTGATATATTCCGTATTGGCACTTCCCCAGCCTTTTTCCGCAGTACTTGAGCCTGATGTTGCAGGCCCTGAATGGGTGTGTATGGTAGCAAGAATCATTTTGTCAGGGGAAATTCCGGTTTCTGCGGAAATTTGTCTTCGTAATTCATAATTCATTTCCTGTGGCAGAGTGCAAAGGTCTGCGCTTATCATAAGCGCTATTTTATCAATTGACGAGAATGCCAATACATTAACAAGTAAATCATCGTGCAAAGCTTTTGAGACTCTTGCACCGGGATAACCGAATAGTCTTGTGCCCACTTGGGGCGTAATTTTACGTCTGGAAAAACCAATTTTAAAGTTATTCATTCAAACACTTCCTTATATGTACTGTTGAATAAATTTTAACATTCACAAAAAAACGTGTCAAGGTCATATTGTGATATATAATACCCAAAAATTAGCAGCGTGAATAAAAAGAACTTGCAACACGAGCAAATTTGTAGTAGTATAAAATTGAAGATACGGAGTTTCATAAAAAGACTGTTGAGGTGATTTTGGTGGAATATCAAAAACTGTTGTTGGGAGATGAACCATATTTTATTTCATATGTGAAAGCGTCATATCCGCAACATTGCCACAATGAGATAGAATTCATATATTGTGTTCACGGAGATGCAAGGGTGATTGTCGAAGAAAAGGAGTATATTTTGAAAGAAAATGATATTCTGTGTATTGACAGCCTTGCAATGCATCAGATTGAGCTTGAAAATGATACCGGAATTTTTGACATAGAATTTGGTGCACAGTTTGTTGGTGCGTTTTTTCAGGAATTTGCCAAAAAGTGTTTTGGATGTCCTCATATTACACATGACAGCAACAGCGTCTATGCTGTTTCCATGCGTGAGATAGTGCAGCGGATTTATGAGGAATATTTGAATTCTGATGAGGCAACGGCATGGGCAATGCGTGGGTATCTGAATGAGCTGTTTACCCTTTTGATGCGTTCTGTTCCTATGCTGCTGCAAAAGAACTCGCAGCGTCAGAAGCAGCTTGAGCGGTATATGAGAATTCAAAAGGTTTTTGATTTTGTAAAAAACAATTACAGCGAACCCATTTCTCTTGCGGAAGCTGCAAATCTTGTGGGGTACGACCCAAATGCTTTTTGCAGAATATTCAAGGAAATAACGAACTCGTCCTTTCATCAGTATTTGAATATTTTCAGGGTTAATATAGCCATGCGGCTGCTTACAAATAAAAATATGTCAATCGGAGAGATTGGTCAGCAGGTGGGAATCCCTGTTGCAAAGACCTTTGGACGGGTTTTTAAAACGTATACGGGTATGTCACCGAGAGAATACCGACAATGTATATTCAAAGAGATTGAACCTGTGGAATAGGTATGTATGTCAAAATAAGAGATCGTTCAGAATAGCGGTCTCTTCTTTTTTTGCTAATTTTTGGGTAAAACCTGATAGGAAATAGCCTTGAAAGTAGAGAATTTCATATGTTATATTGAAAAAAAACAATAAAGTTGAGGAGGAATTTTAAATATGTTCAGAATGGGACAGGAAGAAATTGATGCAGTTGCACGGGTAATTGAAAGCAAGGAGCTTTTTCGTGTTAACAATGCTTTGAAGGAAGCTGAAAAGTTTGACAAAGAATTCAGCAAGGTTATCGGAACGGAGTATTCTATACTTGTATCGTCGGGTACGGGAGCACTTATGACTGCTCTGGCAAGCCTTGGCATAGGCCCCGGGGATGAGGTTATTGTTCCGGGCTATACATTTATGGCAAGTGCAAGTGCCGTTCTGGCAGTTGGTGCCATTCCTGTACTTGCGGAAATTAATGAAACCATGACAATTGACCCGCAAGACATTGAAAAGAAAATTTCAAAATACACAAAAGCCATTATTCCCGTACATATCTGCGGCTATCCCTGTGATATGGATGCTGTTTGTGAGATTGCAAAGAAACACAATCTTTATGTGATTGAAGATGCCTGTCAGGCGGACGGCGGTTCCTATAAGGGTCGCAGAGTGGGAAGCATCGGTGATGCAGGTGCGTTCAGCTTTAATCACTGGAAGCTGCTTTCAGCAGGTGAAGGCGGAAGTATTGTCACAAATAACAGAAAGGTTTATGAAAGAGCTCTTATTTACCATGACGGCGGTGCGGCATTCCGTCCTTATTCGGGTGATTTCACCGAACCCGTGTTTATGGGAACGCAGATGCGTACAAATGAAATTACTGCCGCTATTATGCGTGTTCAGCTTGGCAGAATGGATGGCATAATTGAGGATTTGCGTCGTGTTAAGGCTACATTGATGGAACGTCTTGCCGGCTGTGATTTATTTGATTTTGCGCCCAGTAATGACATCAAGGGTGATTTGGGAACAACCTTGCCGCTTCAGTTCAAGGATAAGGCAGTTGCACGCAGGTTTGCAGATGCAATAAACGGAAAAATCAACGGTATTCTTGTTGCAGACAGCGGGAAGCACATTTATTACAACTGGACACCGCTTATGGAGCATCGCGGAAGTCACTGTGATGCAACAAATCCTTATAATCTTGCTGAAAACAAGGATTTGAACATGGAATACAGCCATGATATGCTTCCGCGCACAATTGATTTGGTTGAGAGAACTTATCATGTTCTTCCTCATTGCGACTGGACAGAACAGGATATTGACAATACCGTAAATGCAATTTGGGAAGTTTGCAACAGCATTAAATAAGCAAAGCAGGTGACATTATGAATGTGAAATCGGTATTTGATACAGAGTTTAAAAAATACGGTGCTGTTTTGGAGGGCTATGACTTTGGCGAGCTGTTTGAAGCTCTTGAAAAATGCAATACTCCGAATGCAGGCATAGAATATGTGGCATGCGTAAGCGTTTTGGAGCAATGTAAGGTTTTTGGCGAGCTTTGCAGCAGAGGCTTTGGGGGAATGCCAATTCAGTTGGGGTATTGCAATGGTGTTAATGATACCCTTAATTGTCTGGAATATCACAAAAGCAGTGAGTTTAATATTGCAAAGGATGACCTTGTTCTCATTCTTGGACTGCAGTCAGACATAGAGAAGGGAAAATATGATACATCCAAAACGGAAGCTTTTCATGTTCCTGCAGGGGTTGGGGTTGAGCTTTACGGAACCACCCTTCATTATGCACCCTGTGGATTGAAACCCGAGAGTGCATTCCGGATGGTTTGTGTTCTGCCAAAGGGCACAAATCTGGAAAAACCGCATATTGAAAATATGGATAGTGCTGAAGCAAAAATGTGCCTTGGTAGCAACAAGTGGCTTCTTGCCCATCCTGATTCGGATGAAGCCAAAAATGGTGCTTATGTGGGTCTTACGGGTGAGAATATAGTTTATACAGTATAGGAGGAAGAAAATTATGACAAAGAAAATTTATATTGGAAATGATACAGCAGGGTATTATCTCAAAAGTAAATGTATTGAATATCTCGAGGGTAAAGGAATTGAATATGTGGATTGCGGTTCGGAGGATAATCCTGATATTGAATCAACACGTTATCCCTTCTTTGCGGCAAAGGTTGCAAAGGCTGTGGCAAGCGGTGAGGCTCGCTGCGGATTGCTGATTTGCGGCACGGGAATCGGAATAAGCATGGCGGCAAACAAGTTCAAGGGTGTGAGAGCGGCTCTTGTGAACAGTACATATCTTGCAAGAATGACACGCAGACACAATGATGCAAATATCCTCTGCCTTGGCGGAAGAACAATCGGTGAATGGGAAGCAATTGACATTCTTGAAACATTTCTCAATACCGATTATGACGGAGGCTTCCATGACGGTTCACTTGATTTAATCAGGGATGCAGAGAATATGATGATGAACGATGAGGTATGGTGCGAAGAACCCAGAAAGATTTCCACAGGTCCTTTGGCTGATGCCGAGATTTTTGACAGAAGCAAGGGTTAAGCTATGAAAATATACATCAAGTGCTGCGATGCTGTTAATCCTGTGGGGGTTATTGTGCCTACATTCACATGGAAGGTAACAGAGTGCCATGGATTGATGCAAAGGGCATATGAAATATGGATATATGGCGAAGAATATTCCTGGCACAGCGGCAAGGTAGAGAGCGACCAAAGTGTACGGGTTTGCTGTGATTGCTCCAAGCTTGAAAGCAACAGAAAGTATTACTGGAAGGTAAAGATTTATACAAATCAAGGGGAGCTTGAAGGTGAAGCTGGCTGGTTTATCACAGGACTTATTGATGAGGCGGATTTAAAATGGATAACAGCAGATTCAGCCATTTCTTCGCCCCTGCTGAGAAAAGAGTTTAAGCTGGATGCTGTTCCCGAATATGCTGTGGCAAATGTTTGTGGTCTTGGCTTTTTTGAATTGTATATTAATGGCAAAAAGGTTTCGGATGACATAATGCAACCTGTTCGGTCAGATTATGATGAGGTTACATACCGAAATATTCATAATGCGTATGATGGCTCAACAAGAAAAAGTGTATATTACTTGTCGTATGAGGTTTCAAGGTATCTTACACAGGGACGGAACACCATAGTTTTGTGGCTTGGAAACGGTTGGTACCGGGAAAAGGCAAGGGCAACAATTCGGGGTGATTTTGATTACGGCAATCAGTTGAAGGCATTTTTGCGGCTTAGCGCAGGCAATGTTCTGATTGAAACTGATGAAACATGGCAATATTGCGAGAGCCCCATTGTTCACAACAACTTTTTCTCAGGTGAAATATATGATGCAACCAAAGAAAACCCTGATTTTTTTGAGAGCGGATATGAGTGCAGTAATTATGCGGCTGCTGTGTCTGCACCAAAGGCAAAGCTGATTTCACAGCTATGTCCGGGGGAACGGGTTATTGAATCTGTAAAGGTGAAACGTATCAAAGCGGATATTTATGACGTAGGCGAAGTGGTGAGCGGATTCGTCAAACTTCGGCTTAAAGGGCTGAGGGGCGAAAGAGTTGAGATTTTTTATGCCGAAGATTTTGATGGCGAGAAGTTGGACTACACATCAACTGTGGGATATGTTGAGGATGACATAAACCAGATTCAAAAGGATGTGTATATTCTCGATGATTCTGAAGTGCAGACCTATACTCCCCGATTCGTTTGGCATACTTACAGATATATTTATATCAGGTATACGGAAAATGTTGAAATTTTGGGTGTTGACTCCCTGTTTGTGTGTACGGATATGCCCAAACGGGCACGCTTCAAATGCTCGGATGACAACATAAATGCAATTTACAAAATGTATCAGAATACGGCTCTTTCCAATATGCATGGTTGCACACCTCTGGACTGCCCTCACAGAGAACGTCTGCCTTATACGGGCGACGGACAGCTTTCGGCTAATGCCGCAATGTATAACTTTGATGCTTATCAGGCGTATCGGAAATGGATTGCAGATATAAATGATTCCCAAAGCACGGAGACGGGATTTGTGCCCTATACGGCACCTTTTTCGGGAGGTTGCGGCGGTCATGCCTGGGGAAGTGCGGTTGTAACCGTGCCGTGGCATTTTTATCTGCAGTATGGGGATAAGGATTTCCTCAAAGAAAGTGTTTCCCATATTGAAAGATGGATTTTGTATCTGAAAGAACATAAAGACGAAGATGGTCTGATCAGCCGACACGTGGAAGGAAGCTGGAGCTTGGGCGATTGGGTTATGCCAAGTGAATATCAATGGAGTGACCCAAAGCCTGAGGCAATAAAGATTCCGCCTGAACTGGTGAACACTGTATATTATGTTTATTGCATAAAGCTGTTTATAAAAATGTGTGCGAAATTGAGCATTGAGGTTCAGCCGTGGCTTGATATTGAGATGAAAGAAAGCCTTGGGGCTCTTGCGGATAAATATGTGCACAGCAACGGTGTGTTTGATGAACAGGAAGCCGATGCATATTTACTGTTTGCTGATGCTGTAACAGGAGATAAAGCAAAGACTGTGTTAAACGGTCTGATTGCAAGAATCAAAAACCGAGGTTATACCTTTAACAGCGGTATGGTTGGAACGGAGCTTTTGTTCAAGGTTCTGGACGGAGCGGACAGAAATGATGTGGCACTTAATATGCTTATGGCGACGGAATATCCGTCAATCGGGTATATGCTGAAAAATGGGGCAACAACCCTTTGGGAAACATGGGAGGGCACAGGTGCAAGAAGTCATAATGCCTTTAGCTCAATTGGCGCCTGGTATATATACGGGCTTGCGGGAATTAAGCCTGACGGAGGTTATAAAACATTTACGTTAAAACCCTGTTTTGCGGAGAACTTGTCATATGTTGACGTGAGCCTTGATTCGGAATACGGCGAAATCGGTGTTTGCTGGAACAGAGTTGACAAAAAGATTTGTCTTGATGTAAAAGTGCCTTTTAATACAACAGCCAAACTGATTACAGACGGCAAACCTGTGGAGCTGAAGTGCGGTGAGTATCGTTACGAGATTGATTAATTACGGAGGAATGAAAATGATAGGAAAAAGGGCTTATTTGGTCAAAGAACGAAAATTTGAAATAGTTGAGGAGAATATTGTTCCCCAAAAAGGACAGGTACTTGTGAAGGTTGAGGTTTGCGGATTGTGCAATTGGGAACTGAATTTCTGGAAGGGTACGGGAGATTATTATACTAACTATCCTCAGGTTATAGGTCATGAATGGGCAGGGACGGTTGTTGAACTTGGAGAAGGTGTGACAAATTACAAGGTGGGTGACAAGGTGACTGTTTTGCCCGGTGATACGTTCGAGGGATTTGCAGAATATGTTGCGGTAAATGAAAATGAGTGTTATAAGCTCAGTGCAGATGCAATATTTGAAAATTCTATGGGAGAGCCCTTGAAGTGCATTTCGACGGTTATTTCTGCAGCAACTCCAAGAATTGGAGATTATGGTGTTGTTTTGGGGTGTGGAGCTATGGGGCTTTGGTGTGTTCAGGCGCTTTGCGGCAACCTTTTGGCGGGACTTATTGCAATAGATATAGATGACAAAAAACTTGAACTTGCAAAGAAGTTTGGTGCGACACACACAGTAAATTCAAAAACAGAAAATGCGGTGGAGAGAGTTAAGGAAATTACAAACGGACGGATGGCGGACTTCCTTATTGAAGGTACAGGCCTTGAAAGCCTTTTGAGCAGTAGTGCTGATTACTTGAAGCTCCAAGGCAGACTTGTTGTTATGAGCAGTTATGAGGATATATGCAAAGAGTTTGACTTCAGGACCATCTTTTATCGGGGAATTGACGTGAAATGTGCACATCCTACCCATTCTGACAGTCCGCTCAACGACATGACACGTGCCGTGGCTCTTATTAATAACAATGTTTTCAGAAACGAAGAAATTATAACTCACAGATTTAAGCTTGAAGAGATTAATGAAGCTTTTGAAATCCTTGAGAATAAACCAAAGGGATATATCAAGGGTGTTGTGGTAATGAATTAACTAATGAAATGGGCTGTTGCATGTGCAACAGCCCATTTTATCAGCAGACGTTATTTGCCGATGATTCCTTTGAGGTATTGAGCAGCGGCTGCAATATCCTTTTCGGGGCTGTCGCCCACTTCTCTTTCGATTGTCAGGAATCCGCGATAACCAATATCCTCAAGAGCCGCCAAGTATTCATTGAAGGGTACCTGACCTTCGCCAAGAGGCATTTCCTTGAAGTTTCTTATGATGTTGTCACAAGGTACAACCCGGTAAATTTCTTCGGGATTGTTTTTGCCGAAGTGACTTCCGTCCTTGGCATGGGTATGCACGATGTAGTCCTTCAGGTTATATACAGCCTGAACAGGGTCGTCATTTGTAACCATAACAAGGTTTGCAGGGTCAAGGTTTACGGCAACACCTGTTGAGCCCAGAGAGTCCAGAAATTCCTTCAGTACAGCGGATGTTTCGGGACCTGTTTCAATTGCAAAATGTGAACCGATAGAGTCGGCATAGCGTGAAAGCTCAAAGCAGGCTTCCTGCATAATTTTGTAGCGTTCGTGGTTTTTGTCTGCCGGAACAACGCCGATGTGTGTTGTTACCACGTCGGTTTCCAAATCCTTTGCCAAATCCAGAATTCTTTTTGATTTTTCAATGAGCTCGGGATTTAGCTCTCTGTTGCCAAAGCCCATATTAAGGTCTCCGCAAATTGCTGAAAAAACCAAACCGTGTGACTTTACAAAGTCCAAAAGCTCACGTCTTTTTTCTCCGGTAAGGTTCTCGGGTGAGTTTTCGCCTGTGGTTGAATACATCTGAAGTCCCTGAACACCGATTTCAGCGGCCTTTTTGATTGCACTCTTTGTATCGGTTCTGAAGGAATCAAGCAGTGCTCCTATTGGAAAATTATACATTTTATCATATCCTTTCTTTGAATGATTTATTTTGGATTTTTATTGGGCAAGTTCTTTTTGATTATTTCGTCAGCTTTGTTTGCCCAGAGAAAGCTTTTTTGAACATCTTCCATTGTTGGTTTTACGTCGTCCTTTCCTTCAATCATTGAAATCAGGGCATTCAGTTGATCGCCGGTGGGTTTGCGTTTGCACAGAAGGTTTATGGTTTCATACTTTTCTTCAGGATATGTATAGTACTCAATCAAATCGCCTTCCTCCTGATTGATTGCCCGTGACATCTGGAGGGTTATTCTGATTCTGCCTTTTGGACCTATGAATTCCTTCAAGTTTTCGGCAGCAACGGTATTTCCCCAACCGGCTTCGTAGTATCCCATAGAACCGTCGGACATACGGACAGTCATCAATCCGTAGTTATACTTTCCGTCGGGAATATCTGCCTCGGTTTTTAGCCCTATTCCGTTAACCTCCAGGATTTCAGCCCCTGTGCACCAACGCATAACGTCCAGATAGTGAACTCCGCAATCAACAATAGGTGATGTTTCGCAAATCAAATTAAAATACTTTTGCCAATCCATTGTATGATGATTCTG
This sequence comes from Oscillospiraceae bacterium, assembly GCA_015068655.1. Taxonomy (GTDB): domain Bacteria; phylum Bacillota; class Clostridia; order Monoglobales; family Monoglobaceae; genus SIG440. Next base: position 39,361 of record SVKC01000002.1, on the reverse strand, counting down.
GGTCATTCTCATAACAATGGGAAATCCGATTGCACCTGACTGTATCATTTCTGCAACTTTCTGGTAGGTTTTGTTGTGCCTGAGAATGTATCCCACAAGGACTTTTATCTGTGGATTTGAGCGAACGAGCTCAAAAAACTTTTCTCCGCTTTCAATATCTTGTGTAATGGGCTTTTCGCATAAAACGTGTTTTCCGTGGCGAATACATTCCTCTAATATTTCCAGATGAGTGGAGGGGTATGTGCAGATAATGACGATATCAACATTGTCTGATGCAACAACCTTCCGCCAATTTGTTTCATATGATGAAGCGTGATATTGACGGGCAAAAGACTGTGCCCGTTCAGGGTTGATGTCACACACGCAGGAAAGCTCTATGTGGGACATCTGACATATGTCATCAAGATGTGCGGCACCCATACTGCCGCAACCTATAAGTGCAATTCGGTATATTTTGTTCATATCGTAAACCTCTTTTAAACGTCGAACCAGGTGAAGGGTTGATTAAGTGCTTTCAAGCCTGCTTCTCTGATTGCTATAACTTCTATTGTCTGCTGGTGATTCACAGGGGCAATTCCTGTGTCAAAGAATTCAACCAATGCACTCAAGAACAGATTGAAATAGTCTGACTTGATGGGATAATCGGTTATGATGTTGTCATCCTCGTTTGTTAATGAAATCTTGAAGGGTGTTTCAAAGCCCTGATGCATCTGAACAAAACGTCCGTCCTCAAATTCGATGATTAAGGAAGGATGTTCAGGGTCTCCCAAGCCCATAACTCTTTTTGCAGGGCAGTCCATAAGCATAACGATAGGCTCAATCTGGTGGATTGAATACATTTCGTAGGTGCCGGGACCTTCGCTGTAAATTTTGAAAATCTTTGATTTGTCAACATCCTTCAGTTCGGTAACAAAGCGAAGTGCCGAGCTTGAAAAGCAGGGTGTGTTGTGTTCTTCAGCATTTTTGAAAATGCGGATGGCAGTTTCCTTGTCAGGAGCAAAGGTTTTGTCAACATAAACCAGTTTTCCTGATTTCAAGGGGAGGTCGGTCAGCTCCTCATGCATTTCGGGGTTGTCGGGAGAAAGGACGATGAGTAAATCGCTTTTTTCAATTACCTCTTCAATGCTGTCCAGCAACGGAATGTTATGTTTCTTTGACCATTCCTCGTTTGTCATACCGCCAATAGGACTGTCAATTTTTCCGTAAGCGTAGCAAACTTCATATCTGCCATCCGAAAGTTTTTTGATGAAGTCAGGATAGTTGTTTGCGTGCCATTCGTCGAGGTAATAGTCAATAAATCCTATTTTTTTCATAAAATAACCTCCTTGTGTGTTTCTGCCGAGCGGTAGATTGCATCCATCATTTTTGCAGTGATAATATTGGTGTCAATATGAGATGCAAGTTTTTCGTTGTTTTCTATGCAGTTGATAAAGCTGTCGATTTCGTTCTGGAACATATTGGGCATATTCATTTTGTATGTAGTTTTGGACAGCATACCGTTTTTGGTGGAATAGAGAGTGAAGTCTGCACCATATTGGAGTCGGATTCCGCCCTTTGTTCCCATAAAGTCAATGAACATTTCGTCTTCACCGATGTTTTGTGCCCATGCTCCGTTGAATGTGATAACGGGACCTTCGGTGCGAACCATACCGGTTACGCCTTCTTCAACGTCATAAATACCGTCCTGTACGGGAGGACCTGCCCACATATCGGTGAATACATAGTCATTGATGGGAGAACCCAGTTTTGAAAAGGTTTCAGCTGATGCAGAAATGGGCTTGGGGTCACCGCAGGCATACATAACAATATCAAAGAAATGAACGCCCCAGTCAATCATAACACCGCCGCCTGCGATTTCCTTGGTGGTGAATGCACCGCCAAGACCGGGGATAGAGCGGTGGCTTCTGAAGCTTACATATACCTGATAAATTTCGCCAAGCTCACCCTGGTCAATTAATTCCTTGAGCTTGTTTACTCCGGCGTTGAATCTGTTAACTACACCGATGTTGAGAACTTTTCCTGTTTTGTGCTGTGCTTCCTGCATCTTTAATGCTTCGGAATAAATTCTGGCTGCAGGTTTTTCACACAAGACATTTTTGCCGGCATTGAGCGCTTCGATAGCGATTTCTGAGTGTGCTTTGTTGGGGGTACAAATTGAAACAGCTTCAATTTCAGGGTCGCTTAAAACCTCTTTGTAGTCAGTTACCGCAATTCCGCAATTATACTTTTCAACAGCCGCTTTTGCCCGCTCGGGGATAATATCACAGAAATACTTGATTTCTGCTTTTGCGTTGTTCATATAAGATGGAATGTGTGCGTTGTTTGCGATTGTACCGCATCCGATAATACCTATTTTCATTTTATAATCCTCCTTACATAATAAAAGCGTGATACACTTTCTAAAGAAAATATATCACGCAAGAAATTGGATGACAATATGAAAATCTGTATTAATAGGGTACATTTTCTGCTTTTTGGTTCTGTATCTGTGACGGAACCTGACCTGTATGAAGCTTGAATGCACGGCGGAAAGAGTGGGCGGAAGAGAAGTTTAGATAGGTGGCGATTTCTTCTATGCTCAAACGACTTGTTTTCAAAAGCTCAATTGCATGTGCAATCTTTTTTTGCATCAGATAGCTTTTTAGTGAAATTCCCACCTTTTCCTTGAACAAGTGAGACAGGTAGCTGTCGCTGTAAGATAAGGCACTGATAATTTCCTGAACGGATTTCAGGTGAATATATTCACGGTCAATATAACGCAAGGTTCTGTACACAATAAGGTTAGAACTGTTTTTCTCATATAATTCGCCCTGAGGGCTTCCTGACTGACCGCTGAGAATACGGCAAAGTGCCACGATGATTTGTTCCATATATCGGTTGACCGAATCAATGCTGTGCTCGTCCCATGCATAAAACTCGCGGATTAAAAGCTCGGAAAGGGTTTTGATGCTTCTGTTGTCAGGAACGGTACAGTATCTTTTGTTCTCAAACGTGCTATTATACATCCTGAAAATATTATGGTTCTCGTTTACCGTAAAACCGATACAAATGAAACGCAGGTTTTCATTCTTGTCGGCAAGTATTTGATGAATACAGCCTTTTTTGATATAATGAACCTGAGAGGTACACAGGTGGTCTGCCTTGTTTTCCGAAAAAACCGTTCCGCTTCCGGAAACAACAAAGGTTATTTCATCGCATTGCTGTGTGTGTGTGACAATTTCTCCTCCGCTGACAATTGAAAGCTCGGATACCTGAAAGATTTTTGCAGCAGGTATATCCAGTTGTTCATCGGAAAACAAATTATCATATGCGAATAGCTGATTGGAAAAATCCATGAAACTCACCTCAAGGGAGAGTATAACACAACAAAAAAACAAATTCAATTGTTTTTTTTAACTATGGATGGTATAAAACTAATTTTAATGAAGAAAACAAATTATATCAAATTAACGACGAAATATATCATATTTATTTAGACTGCTTTTATGTTAATATATAAAATATAGGAGGTTTGTAACATGCTAAAGCTGGCTATTGTTGAAGATGAACTATTTATGCGTGAATTTCTTGAAGGCTGCATTGACTACAAGGAGCTTGGATTGGAAATATGCGGTTCTTTTTGTTGTGCGGAAGATGCACTGGAAAATCTTCGGCACAATAAAGTTGATCTTGTGGTGACGGATATTGTTATGCCCGGAATGAACGGCATTGAATTTATGTCCGAACTGTTGCGTTTCAATAAGGATACGCATTTTATTGTTATCAGCAATTATCAGGACTTTGAGCTTGTGCGAAAGGCGTTCAGAATAGGAATTTGTGATTATATCCCAAAGACGGAGTTCGAAACAGAACACTATCGGAAAGTAATCTCCACTTTCGTTGAACAGGAATTCTCAAAGCAACAGCTGCAGCGTGACGAAAATATTCAAAAGGAGAAGAACCTGAAAGAAATATTTTGGGGAGAAATACAGGTTGCGGAGGAAAAGAATATATCCGAAAACTTTCTTGAATGCAAATTGTTGTTTGCGTTGATTGATATATTGAATCTTGAGCGAATTGTTAAAGATGAGTGGAATATGGATAAGGATTTTTTGAAAAATTCTATATCGAATTATCTTGATCAGGCGTTTTCAGAATTTAAACATATTGAGTACTTTTTTAACGAACCGGATAAAATTATTATGCTGTTTTCTGTCAGTGATATAGTTGCAATTAAGCAAATTTTGTACAAGACAAAGACTGTATTGGAACAAAAATTCGGACTTCGGATATATGTATATCTTGATAACACCTATACCCTTTTGAGAAACCTTAGAAGCAGATACAAAGAAATTTATAATTTAAGGAAATACAGATTTTTCTGTTCGGAGTCGGAAATTATTACATTTAAAATTGCCGAGAGATTTCAGGACTCTTTTGATTACAAAAAAGAGTTTTCGGATATTGAAAACTGTTTTCAGAAAAAGGAATTTAATACCATAATTAAAAAGCTTGATGCAATGAAGGATGTATATCCGGAGAATGATGTAATCGAAACAGTTTTGTTTTTTTACAGACATATCTATTTGTTGGTTACGGATTATGCAAAATCCTCTGATATTGTTCTTGATGAAGGTTTGTCGTTCGGAGAAATTATGGAGTGTTACAATTATGAAGTGGCAATAGAGCTCCTGAAAAAATATGTCCGGACCATATCCGGTAGTTTGTTGTTCCCTGATAAGCGGCTTGCGGAACAGTTGGATGAATATGTTCAGCAGCATTATGCCGAAGAACTGACCCTGGAAATGATTGCAAAGAATTTTCAGTATGAATATGGATATTTTTCAAGAATGTTCAGAAAGTTAAAAGGTGTGACCTTTAAAAAATATCTGAATTCGGTTCGTCTTGAAAAAGCGATGCAGCTTATCAAGACCAGCAGTCTGAAATACAGCGAAATTGCCACAGCAGTCGGTTATCGCAATTATGAGCATTTCAGTCGGCTGTTCTGTGAGCAATATGGATGCTCTCCCAGCAAGATAGAAAGGATGAGAACTGATGAATAAGCATCTTTTTGCCGGAACCCTGCAACGGTTATTTGTTTGTGTTGTTGTCATTTGTATACTTGGGATAATTATTCTGGGAACATACTCCTGCACTGTGGTGTCGAAGACCGTATTTCAGCAGATTGAAAAAACCGCATTGCTTCAGATGCAGAATGCCAGCGAAAAGATGGAAGCCTTGGTTGCGCGCATCGAAAATATGGTGGATGACATTGAAAGCAACAAGGACTGTTTTTCAGGCTCTGAAAAAAATGAGGTTACAAAAGTGGAAACAATGCTCGCAAAGGTTTTGTATGACAACAGCATTGGAGCGTGTTTTTTGTTTACATCTGATGGGCGGGAATATACATATAACCCTGACAGAATTCATGTTGATACAATTCAATTGAAAATGCAATACGGTCATAACCCCGATGCAATAAGCAGATTAAGATGGTATAACGGCGATGACAAGGATTATGTTTACCGTTATACAAATTATTATATTGTGAGAGCAAATATTTCAGAAAGTGATGCTGCTTACACTACTTTGTTCTTTTTTGTGAGGAAAGAAGCTATTGATAATATAATGAAGGGGATGGAGAACAACAATAACCTGACTCTGATTATGAATGAAGGAAAGGTTCTTGCGGTGAATAACCATGAGGAGTTCAAAGAGGGCTCAGCAATAACCTTTGATATGCTTGTTTTGCTCTATGAAACAGAAACCGGCATTTTTGATTTCCAAAAATACAGTGACAGATATATTACAGCTCATTATCAGGTGCCGGGCAGTTCGTTTAAATTCTTGACAATTTACAAAACGTGGGAATTTTATAAAGATGGATACGGAATAATTTTGGCAATGCTTATTCTTGTTTTGATTTTCGTTGTCCTGATTTTGTGGGTATATTCGTTGATGAGAAAACGGTTTATAAAACCGATGCAGGAATTGATGCATCATATGGACAGGAATCTGACGGAGGATGAATTTACCATAAGTGGGGGAAAAGAAATTGAAATGTTGGTAAGCCACTATAACAAAATGCGTAGTGAAATTAGCAAGTCTGTTGAGGCTCTCAAGGTTCAGGAGGAACAAAAGCGACGGGCTGAGGTGGATGCACTGAGGTATCAGATAAAACCGCATTTTCTTTATAACACACTTTCGAATATCAAGATTCTTGCTATGACAAACGGACAATCGGAAATAAGTGAGGCTATTTCGAGGCTGACAAAAATGTACCGATATTTGCTGTCAGGAAAAACAAATTATGTCAAGGTCAGTGAAGAAATAGATTTTATCGAAAACTATATTGCAATTATGAGTACAAGATACAACAATAGGCTTAATACCTTTTTTCTCGTTGATGATGATGTGAAAGACTATATAGTGCCGAACTTTTTGTTGCAGCCTGTTGTGGAAAATGCAATTATTCACGGTTTGTCAAAGAGGTTGAACAAGAGAACGGAATGCCTTTTGCGAATTAAAATAAAAAGAGAAAATGATATGCTTGCCATTGAAGTGTTTGACAGCGGCGAGGGGATGCCGGATAGTGTTGTAACAGAAATTATGTCTATGCTGAAAACAGATGAAAGAAAATTTGGCGTTGGTTTATATAACACCATAGCTCGACTGAAGCATTGGTATAATGAAGAATACTTTTTTGAAGTGGAATCCGAAGAACAGCATTTTACCAGAGTGACAATAAAAATACCAATAGAAATTGAACAGAAGTAAGGATTGACCGTTTTTGTTTGGATAAAACAAAAACGGTCAACTTTTTCACAATAAATATCATAGACTAAATTTTTGCATTTTGCTATATTAAAGGGTATATAGAGGAGGTAGTTTTGTGAAGACTGAAAAAAAATTTGATGAAAAACAACGTGGACAAACAGGATTAAGGGCAATTTCAAGCGGCTATGCTTTCAAGTGCATAAAGAAGAACAAAGGAAAGTATATGTTTTTGCTTCCCGGACTGATTCTCACAATTGTGTTCGGTTACATACCATTGCCGGGGCTTTATATGGCGTTTGTTGACTATAATCCGTTCAGAGGAATTTTTGGAAGTACATTTGTCGGTTTGGAAAATATCAAATCGATTTTTATGATTCCTGAGTTTTTAAAAGCCATAACAAATACGCTTTTGCTCAGCGGTATCAGCTTGTTTTTGATATTCCCGTTACCGATTGTTTTTGCATTGCTTTTGAATGAGGTAAGCTGCAGACCACTAAAACGGCTTACACAAACCTTCAGTTATTTGCCCCATTTTATTTCTACAATTGCTGTTGTGGGCATTGCGACAACACTTTTCAGTAGCTCGGGTATTGTTAATGACTTGAGAATTTCCTTGCTGGGAGAAGGCACAGAACGTATTTTGTTCCTTGGACAGCAAAGCTTTTTTGTTCCCAATATTGTAATATTGACCATATGGCAAAGTGTTGGATGGAATACCATTATTTATCTTTCGGGTATTTCGGGAATAGACCCTTCTCTGTATGAAGCTGCGATTATTGATGGTGCAGGGAAAATGAGGCAATGCTGGCACATTACGCTGCCAAGTCTGAGGACAACTATAATTATGCTATTCGTATTGCAAATCGGACAACTGTTTACTTCGAATTTTGATTTGATTTTCGGATTGCAGAATGTGTTTATTGATTTTGAGGTTATTTCTACTATTATCTACAAGCAAGGTATCACACAGGGCAATTATTCTGTGGCAACGGCATTTAGCTTTGTGAGCGGAACACTCAGCGTTTTGCTTATTCTGGGTGCAAACTACCTCTCAAAGAAGTTGAATGATACTTCGCTGATATAAAAGGGGTGAGAATTATGTTTATAAACAAGTTAAAAAATGAAGGCAAAGCTTACGCTGTATTTAAAGTTTTTAATACATTTGTTATGCTTTTCGTAATTTTGATTACATTGCTGCCTTACTTAAACGTTTTGGCGAAATCACTTAATGATGGAATTGACAGTATGCGAGGCGGTATTACGTTTTTCCCAAGAGTTTTTACCTGGGAAAATTATAGAGTACTTTTGGCTGACAGTAGTATGTATCGAGCATTTTTTGTGACGGTTGCAAAGGTGGTACTTTTTGTTGTGGGCAGTGTTATGGTTCAGTTTATGGCGGGATACGGTCTGTCAAGAAAAGATCTGTGGGGATTGAAAGGTGTCAACCTTTTCTTCCTGATTCCCACATACATTGCCGGTGGTCTTATTCCCAATTATATTCTGTATTCAAATATCGGGCTTCTGAACAGCTTTTGGGTGTATGTTTTCCCTGCTATGTGGAATTTTTATAACGTTATTATCATCCGTTCATATATGAGCTCCAATATATCAGACAGCATTGTAGAAGCGGCAAATATTGACGGTGCAAACGAATGGATTACATTTTCAAAAATTGTTATGCCCCTTTGCAAGCCCATTTTGGCAACAATTATCCTTTGGACGGCGGTTGCATCGTGGAACGAATGGACATCAACCCTTTATTACATTCAAAATCCCGACTTGCATACCCTTCAGTATAAGCTGATGCAGACATTGAAGGAGTCTGAAAGAATTACGGCACTTATGCAGGAGGCACTCAAGCAAGGTGAAGACGTACAGCAGCTTGCGTCGCAAATGAAGGTCACAACGGAATCTATGCAAGCGGCTCAGGTTATTGTGGTTACAATTCCTATAATTCTGACATATCCATTCCTGCAGAAATATTTTGTTAAGGGTGTTACTCTTGGCTCGGTAAAAGGTTAAAAATTAAAAGTTTAAATATAAGGAGGAAGAAAAAATGAAGAAATTAAGAATTGTCTCTCTGGCTTTGGCGGCGGTACTTATGGCGGGTATTCTTGCAGGATGTTCGGGAAAGGGTAAGAATGAATCCGAACCCCTTCCCTATGCCATCAATGAAATGGACGGGATAGACATCATTGATGATTTGCCTGACTGGACGGGTGAACAGCTTGACCTGTCTGTGTGGTACGGCGCAGGAACAAATAATGTTGCCATCGGCAGAACAAAAACAAACGATAAGTTTCAGGGTGAGCTGACCAGAGCAACGGGCATCAGCTTCAGCGAAAAAACATCCTTTGACAACGGTGGTGAAAGCTGTGATGCAAGGATTGCAAAAATGGTTTCAACAAAGAGCTGGCCTCATATCGGCATTGGTGTTGAAGGAAACATTGCAACAATGCTCTTTGAGGAAGACAAGATTTATGATTTGACAGAAATGGTTCCCAAGTATATGCCAAATTATATGTCATATGTTAATTCCCATGATGATATAAAGAGGGAGTTTAACAGACGTTTGTTCCATAACGGAAAGATGTATTCATGGACGGGACTGAGCAAGCATTCATCCCAGTATCTTGACCCCGAATATACTCCTGAAAGATATAAAAATGTTACGCCCATGGGTGAAAGCAGAAACTGGGTCTGGGTTCGTGATGACATTTTAAAGACCATCCGCCCCGAGGCTCACACAGCTCAGGAGCTGAAGGACATTTATATGCAAAAGGGCAGTTTTACCAAGGAGCAGATTCTTGATTACACGATTACAAGTATGGATGAATTCAAAAAGCTGCTTCAGGATATAAAGGCGTTGAATATCACCGAAAACGGCAGAACTGTCTGGCCCTTCTATATTTCAGAGGGAACTGACAACTGGAGCTTGCTTGCCGAGATGGATGCATTGGCAGGCACAGGCTATGGTGATGCGGTTACATATTTCGGATATTATGACGTGCAAAAGCAGAAGCTGGTTAATCCTGCAAAGGAAGACTGGTTCAAAGACTTGGTTAAGTTCTTCAACGAGCTGTACCGTGAGGGTCTTGCATCGGAAGAAGCCTTTATTGATACCAAGGCGGCATTTGACCAGAAAAAGAATAACGGCGAATATGCAATTCTTTACGGTCTGACAGCACCTCCGTCGGATGAGGTTCTGGCTGCAGGCGGCAAGAACTATTCATACAGAAAGGTTTTCATTGATATTCCCGTTGACCACAGCCGTTTCCTCAACGTAAATGCAAACCGTCTGCTTGCTGACTATAATGTGATATTCTTCAAGGATATGCTGAATGAAACGCAGGTTGAACAGATTCTTCGTTTCCTTGACTTCTTCTATACCGATGCAGGTATGAAGTTTGCTATGTGGGGTCCCGAAAAGAGTGGCTTGTATAAGGTGAATGATGACGGAACTTTTGAATATACAGACAAGAAATTTGAATCGGCAATGCTTTATAATGGTGACGACCAGGTTATGTATGATTACGGCTATAAGTCATTCCCTGTTATTACAACCATGATTGGCGGTTCAACTTCATATTTCAACAAGTTCCATCCGCAGCTTATGTATGCAAACAAAGAAAAAGAACGTGTTGCATCAAACTACGTGAATGAATTCAAAATCTCAAAGGTAATACCCAAAGCAGATTATCCCCGTGCAGCTCAGTCGTGGGTGGTTTACAACTACACAGGTCAGGTTCCGGGTGTAAAGAAGATGTGGGATGCAAGACAGGTTATTGAGGATGCATTGAAGGCAGTTCTTGCATCAAAAACCGAAGATGCATTTGAAAAGGCATATAAAGAGTTTGTGGCAATTGAAGAACGCAATGGCTATGATGACGCCTGCCTTGATGAATTTAACAAGGTGTTTAACGAAATTAATGCAGATTACATGGACGATATAAGAAACTGGAAAGAGAAATAATAACATTTGTATTTTAAAGTTTTGAAAGGAGGAAAAAATGTTGAGAAAATATAAATTCAAAAACATCATTGCATTGATTCTCAGCCTCTGTCTTTTGTGTGCCGTAACGGTGCAGGCTGCAGATTATTACACCCCGGGACCTACGGAATATGAGCTTGACCGTACAAGAGTGGTTTCGCAAAGCGGTGTTACCCGGGACGGAAACAAGCTGGTTTTTTCGGCAGGAGGAAGCATTTGCTTTGACCATCTGATGCCCTTTGAAAGCGAAAATATGGTTCTGAGCTATGAGGGCGTTGAGGAAGCTGTTAATCTTACGATTTCTACCGAAGACTATACTTATACCTGCAACATAGCACCCGAAACGAAAACGTGCAATGTTGCGGTTTCAGAGGCTTACGGAAGCAAGCACATAACATTCTCGGCTGATAAGGCGATTACAATAACAGGCATTCTGTTCCAAAAAATCAAGGAGATGCCTGCGGAGTATTTCAAGAAAATTCCCGAGATGGACGAGTATGAAACAGCGCTACTTACAACGGTTGCTTTTGCGGAAAATTCAACCGTTCTCAAAAACAGACTTGGCATACAGCGACTTGATATAGACACGCTGAATGCAATTCCCCAGAACATTGAGGGTTCACTTTATGTTCCCCTTCAGTCACTGGCTGTTGCTCTCAAGCTCTATTGTGAGGACTATGCGGATAAGTCGTACATATTGCTGAGGGACGTAAACAACGAGCTTGCCCTGATTGGCGGAAAAGGCTATGCTGTTGACGCAAAAGGCAATAAAGAGGAGTTGGATCTGAATGTTTTTTACCGTGACGGCATTACCTGGGTTCCCATCCGCAGGGTTGCGGAGAGCTTTGGATTTCATGTGGAATACCGTGACGGCGTTGTGGTAATCGGTGACAGAATTTGCACAAAGAATGTTGTTGAGAATGACAGCATTTTTGGAAAGCTCAAAACCGAATTGCAGGCTTATGCACCTTTGACAACGGGAAAAACCTATCACGTTGCAAAGTCAGCCACAGCAAGCGACAGCAATTCGGGAACAGAAGCTTATCCCTTTGCAACATTGGAAAAGGCTTCGGCAGTTGCAAAGGCTGGTGACACGGTTATTATCCATGAAGGGACATACCGTGAAACTTTCCGACCCCAGAACAGCGGTACAAAGACCGCACCAATTGTCTTCCGTGCGGCAGAGGGCGAGAAGGTTGTGATTTCGGCACTTGAGTCTGTAAGTAAATTTGTTCCCTATAAGGACAACATTTACTGTGCATCAATCCCAACAGATTTGGGTTCGGGCAGAAACCAGCTTTTCTATAACGGAAGCGGTCTTGAAGAAGGCAGACATCCAAACACCGACACAAGCACGGCTCCTGCAATTTATGACTGGCCCGAGGATGTGCCTGAGTTATATATGCCAACAAAGGGCGACATTTCAATTAAGGAAGAAAATGGAAATATTGCAACAAGTGATATTGATTTGAATCAGGAGGAAGAAGATTACTGGAAGGGCGGAACCTTTGTTACCCTCAAGGGCTACGGCTGGTCTGTGTCCAGTGGTGATATTGTTGGTTCTTCAAAAGGACAGCTTGTGGTGGCAGACCATGAAGGTCAGCGTTCATACGGTCTTGGTCTTGTGGTGGGAAGTACCTTTGCCGAGCAGGGGCTTATGTGGGGTAAATACTACGCAAACGTAAAGCCCAATGACTTTGGCTACATAACAAATCATATCAACACCATTGATATTCCGGGTGAATGGCACATGGAGGACGGTATTTTGTATCTTTATCCGCCCGTTGGTGCTGATTTGACAAAGGACTTTGAAATCAAGCAGCGTCAGCTTGTTGTTGATTTGCGTGAAAGACAGTATATCGTATTGAAGGATATAAACACAATCGGCGGCGGTCTTACAATGTATGGCGACACTGAAGGCAACGTGCTCAATGGCGGTTCTCATCGCTTTATCAGCCATTACACAAAGTATATCGACCAGATGGAAGGCTTGATTGAAGCCAACGTTTCAAGAGGTGAGCCAAACGCTCCTCACAAGGGTGAGGTTGGATTCTTTGTTGGCGGCGAGAACAATGCCATTGTGAATGCAACAATTGATTACAGTGCGGCGGCAGGTATTTATGCAACAGGACGTTATCATTACTTTGAAAACAACACCGTTTCAAACACTTCGTATACCGGTACTTATATAAGCGGTATTTGTCTCAAAAAGGATAATATGGAAACCAACGGAGGCGGACATACGGTTGTTAAGAACACAAGCTATAACGCAGGCCGTGCTGTTATGCAAACTGGCGGCGGCGATGCATACGGTGATTCAATCAACCCCATGTTCCCGTCTGAGATTGCCTACAACAGATTCTATAACGGCTCTCTGATGACAAGAGATACGGGTATCACCTATGAATACGGTGCATATCAGGGAACAGATGCAATCAGAACAACAATGCATCACAATATTGTTTATAATCTGGTTCATTCCGACCCGGAATCTCAGCATATGACATTTGGTATTTACCATGACGGACGTATTGCCGGCAGAGAAACCTACAATAATATTGTATTTTATCAGGACCCCAATGCTCCAATCAAGACAGGTATTTTTGTTAACCGTCCTCACACCGAGGCAAGAACTTATGCCAACAGCGACCTGACCTATTTCCCACAAGGAATTGAAGGACTTTCGGCAGGTGACTATCCCGGCACCAAACCTTTCTATGCAGGAAGCGACCATGACGGGCGTGAACGGTTTATGGATAACTACAATGTTATTTCAAAGGGCTTGACAACTCTGAGCTATCCTGAAAGGGTGGATGAAACAGCGGAAAGCCACAAGTATGTCTTTGAGGACGTGGCAATCAAGGGCGATTGCTACAACCGCCTGACCTTCTACTTTGACCGTCCGCTGAATGCCACAGACAAGAACTTTACAGTAAAGGCAAAGGTCAGTGGTACAGCAGATTCATATGAAAACGAAACCACCGTTGTGTATGACAAAATATTCTATATTGATACCTTGGGCGAGGGCTACATCATTTTGCCGCCTATGGCAGATGGAAGCTATGATATTGAGCTTGAGCTTGCCGACAAGACTACCGATATTTTCAGTCTGAGTATAGCAGAAACCACCGAAGAATACAAGAATGCATCAGATAATACTGTTATCTACGGCGGTACATGGGATGAAGCGGTTATGAAAACACCCGGTCAGCAGGAATTGGGTAAATTCATCAATTACACACTCCCCATGATAAAGAGCGGCGGCTGGAACGGTATGTGCTATACATGGGATAACAGAGCAATATTCAAGGACAGAGTTATCACAGAGGATGCAAATGCAATTGAAATGTCATTTGAAACAGGCTATGAATATTCGGGTCAGCGCCTGAAAATTTATGTTGATTCCATGAATTCCGAGCCTATTTTGGATACGGTGCTTGAAGGCGACGGTTGGCTAACAACCTATAAGACAGTACCCCTCAGTAGAACTCTGGAAAAAGGAACACACACATTCTACTTTGACTTCTGTAGTTCTACCAAGTGTTCTAATTTCCTTTACTTTAAGTTCTTTAATGACAGCACACAGGGAGGTACGGCAGAATGAAAAAAAGATTGATTGCTTTTTTGACGGTATTCACGGTTCTGGCAGGCACTTGCTGCCTGCCCACCGTGGTCAGTGCCTCAACGGTTGAAGGAGATATAATTCTGGTTGATGAGGATTTTTCCGCAGGCTTTGAGCTTGACCGGGCATATACAGCTGCCGAAATGGAAGCACTCAGCGAGGATTTGAACTTTGCAACAGGCTTCCCTTCCGGCTGGTTTCCCGATAAAACAAATGCTTATTACACAGTGAAGCAAAAGGACGCCGGTGATGCAAGCAAGGGTAACTACCTTGAAATTTCATCTCCCAAAAACGACAGCCATGCACTTGTTTTTGCGGATTTTGACGATATAGAAACAGGGACATTGGTTGTTGAAATGAAAATTCGTCCCTCGGCGGGCAGAAGAGAAAAATACTACAACAGTATAATGGGTGCTGACGGCACAACGAAAAACACATTGTATGGTGTCAACAGTTCGGATGCTGTGGTTTGGTCTACGGGTATTTTCCCCCAGTGGAGCAGGCAGCTTACACCTGATGAGGATGGCTTTTGCAGTGTAAAGACGGTCTGGAGCAGAGCACAGACAACGGATAACTGGTCTGTTGATATGTATGATATGGTTAAAGATTCGCTGTTGCTTTCTTATGCGGGCAGCGGACCTCAGACCATCGATGCAGGATTTACCCCCTCGGCTGTTTTCTTCTTTAACAACTGGGAGCTTGCGGTAAACACAAAGGTTTCGGTTGATATTGCGGACTTGAAGGCATATATTCCTGCGGAGGTTACACTTTTGGAAAGTGCTCCCTATGACAGCATGGAAAAGGTGATTTCATATACTGTTTCGGAGGATATTGACGAGGATAGCCTCATTGCAGGAAGCGTCAAGGTTACAGGGCCTTCGGATCAGGATGTTGCGGTGAATCCCTCGTGGAATGCTGCATCCATGGAACTTGTTTTGAGCTTCCCTTACGGCTTGCCCGTCAACGGTGACTATACCGTTGATTTTTCGGGAATCAGAACAGCCCGGGGCTTTGCTGTGAACAAAACAGCAACCTTCGCAGGCGAAAAGACGGTTATGCCCCTGAAAATTGCAAGCGTGACCCCCGATGAAGGCGAAATTCCAAACACAATTCCAAGTATTCAGATTGTTTTCTCGCAGGAAATTGACCCGGACACAGCTTCGGCAATAACCTTTACCAAGGCAGACGGCAGACCAGTTGCGGGATTTTCGGAAACAACGGTTGACGGAAAGACGGTTACAATTTCATTCGGAACGCTGACTCCCGGTGATTATGTGCTTACAATCGGAACGGGAGTTGCGTCCAAGGAAGACGGCGAATTCCTTGAAAGTGAAGGTATATATACATTTACAGCAGTTGAAACCATAGATTTGTTTGAGGATTATTCTTCGGATGAATATGAGACAGGCGAAGAATACACAGGAGTAGGTCTGAACGGAAAAGTGGCAGGGCTTGTGTATAAAAATGAAGGAATTTATACTGTTGAAGAGATAGATGGTGACAAGTTTATTACAATGAGACCCACAGCAGTTAATTCCGGCCCCGGTCTTTCGGTTGAACTGGACGATCCGTTGACGGTTGGAACATTTGAGCTTGATGTGAGAATGAAGCGCTCTGGCGGCAACATGTTCACCAATATGTTTGGTGTTAACGATTCTGCAAACAAAAACGCCATGACTGTTGTGGCAACAGCAGGTGGCACAAAGCTTGACTATTCTTCGGATAAATCAAAGGTTGGCGGTGTTATTGCAGGGAATCCGTCTGTTGACGAAAATGAGTTTATGTCGCTGAAAATTACCGTGAGCCGCAGTACATCGCAAGATGCGTGGGATTTCAGAGTTGTTGACAAGCTCAACGAGAGCGATGTGTATACTGCTGAAATCGGAGCTGACAAACTTTTGGATGTGAAGAAATTCTCACTTGTTTCGGTTTATACTTTGAAGGAATCGGAGCTGACAGAATCAATAAGTGTTTCGGAGTTGTCGGTGAAAATCTCACGGTTTTCAAAGGTTTTGTCAAGTGATTGCGAAGGCATTTTGCCCACAACTGAGACGGTTAATCTTCTGCTTAATGGGGATATAGAGGCAGAAAATCTGAAAGCGTTTGTTGTTGACAAAAACAATGAAGATGTTGTGATTTCAACAAAGGCGGAATATTTCCCCGACGAAAGACGACTTCAGCTTGACTTTAACAGCTATCTTGATTTTGGAGCGGACTATGTGATTCGCTTTGAAAATGCCGAAATTTCGGAATATGAATTTTCTACGGCGGATGCACCGCTTTTGGTTACTGCCGAGACACTTTCATATCTGGATAACAGCAATGGGGTTATCACAACCCTGCCTGATGAGGGGACATATAAGGCAGCTTATGACGTGACACTTTCAAACCTACAAAGGGACAATAAAGAAATTTTGCTGATTCTCATTTCATATAGGGCTGACGGCAAAATTAATAAAATTACTACAAAAACAATAAATTCTTCCAATGCTCAGATAGACGATACAATTACACAGGAAGAGCTTACAAAAGCATCTGCAAATGAATTGAAGTGCTTAATCTGGGAAAAAATGACAACAGGTTATTTGCCGGTTGCAAAATAAAATTTTTATAAATTCAGGAGGATTTAAAAATGAAAAAAATATGTTCAATTACTTTGGTTTTATCAATGATTTTGGCAATGCTCACGGGTGTTGTTTCGGTATCGGCTGCAAACGAAGATATAATTCTTATTGATGAAGATTTTTCAACTGGCTTTGAGCTTGACAAGGCATATACAGCTGCCGAAATGGAAGCACTCAGCGAGGATTTGAACTTTGCAACAGGCGTTCCTGCAAATCATTGGCCTGACAAGACAAATGCATATTTCAAAGTAAAACAGATTGATGCAAATGATGCAAGCAAGGGAAATTACCTTGAAATTTCATCTCAAAAGGATGATAGCCATGCTATTGTTATGGGTGATTTTGCTGATATAACAACAGGCGCATTTGTTGTTGAAATGAAAATGCGTCCTCAGGTAGGCAGAAGAACAAAGCTGTATAACGGCGTAGTCGGTGCTGACCAGTCAGTGAAATACACATTGTACGGTGTGAACAGTTCGGATGCAGTTGTTTGGTCTTACGGTATTTTCCCAAGCTGGCAAAAACAGCTCACACCCGGTGAAGACGATTTCTGCAGTGTAAAGACAGTATGGAGCAGAGCAAATGCCGCAAGCAACTGGTCTGTTGATATGTATGATATGGTTACAAACCAACTGTTGCTTTCATACACAACAGGTGGTGAGAACACTTTGGATTCAAGTTTTATACCTTCGGCTATTATGTTCTATAACAACTGGCAGGTTGCGGCAGATTCAGAGGTTTCGGTTGATATTGCAAGCTTGAAGGCTTATATTCCTGCAACAATTTCTCTCACAGCAAATGGTGCATATGACCCGGGAAAGAAAAGCATTTCCTTCACAACATCAGAAGCTCTTGATGCGGCAACAGTTACTTCTGAAACTGTTACTGTAACAAACAGCGCCGGGGAAGCTGTTGCGGCAACACCTTCTTATGAAAACGGTGTTATCAAGGTGACAACAGATGCAAGACTCACAAGCGGAACATATACTATTTCTGTTAACGGTGCAAAAAAATCATCCGACGGTATGCCGGTTTTTGGTGCAAACTGCACATTTGTTGTTGAAAGAGTTGGGGACATCGTTCTTGTTGACGAAGACTTTTCAACAGGCTTTGAGCTTGACCGGGCATATACAGCTGCCGAAATGGAAGCACTCAGCGAGGATTTAATTTTCACAACAGGCGATTGGATGGACGACTTGGCGACAAAATACTATGCAGTTAAGCAGATGGACGAAAACGATGCAAGCAAGGGTAACTACCTTGAAATCGGCATTCCCCTCAGCGATAATGCAGCACTTGTACGAGCTGATTTTGATGATGTGGAAAAGGGAACTCTTGTTATGGAAATGAAAATTCGTCAGCATATAGGAAGAAGATTCAAAATGTACAATGGTTTGATTGGCGCTGATGGTTCAACTAAACATACATTGACAGGTATTAATGGAAGTGACGAAGGTCTTTGGACAGGTGGTATATTTAAAGATAATACAAATGGCGGAAGTATTCTGAGTGTAGGTGATGATGAATTCTCCAGTATTAAAGTTATATGGAATAGAGCAACCACGGAGGATAATTGGTCAGTTGATTTGTATGATATGGTTACAAATAATTTGGTGATGTCGTATACGGGAGATGGTTCACAGACCATTGACAAAACATTTACACCATCAAAGGCTGAATTCTTCTGGAATTACTATATGACAGGTAATTCACAGGTGGATGTTAAGGTTGACATTGCTGACCTGAAGGTTTATATCCCGTCTCTTGAACAGGAAAATGCCCTTGAAAATGCTGTGTTTGTCAGCGGAGGTCAGCCTATTGATGCTCTTTCGGCAAATATGACAGACCTTTCGGCAACTGTTGACGTGAAGACCGAAAAGGCAAATCAGGCATATGCGGTTGTTCTTGCGGTTTACAACGGTGACAGACTTGTTGGTGTTGATGTAGCAGACGGAACAACAGATGCAAACGGTGTTGCTGAGGATGTTGCACTTTCATTGACAAATCTCGTACTGGAAACAGGTGCAAACGCAAAACTCTTCCTCTGGGACGGCATGACATCTCTGATACCTCTTGCGGGAGTTCCGGAGGTACTCCCCACAGCAGGGTTTTGATAATCGGATAAGGAAAATTGACATTCCGATAAATTCGTTGCTTGACGCAACGAGCATAAACAAAAACAATATTTCAATTATTTCTGACGGCTCGGCAGAGCCGTCGGAAATAAAAGAGGTCACATATCTTCCTCTTGAAAATATTCTGAGGTGCGGTCTTGACTCGCGTCACGCAATTCTCAGCGAGCCGTGCTTTGTGACAACAAGCGGCTTGAAAACCGTTGACGGCGTTGCTGCCGATTTTTCGGGGGATGTGTTGGTTTCAGCAGAATATATACCTGAGCTTTATGATGCTTCAATTCTGAGTGTTGCATATGTGCAAAACGGTGTTCTTACCTACAGACAGCCCAGGTCGGGTGAGTGTGAGGTGAAGGTTACACTTGTTAATTCGGCAAAGGACGCGAAGACTCTTACGCTGGCTTATTCTGCTTTGAACAGTGACCTTGAAACAGAAGAAATCTTATTTGAAAAACAGATTGACATTGGTGGAGAAACAAAAATTACGGATGTATGCAGATTGATTATTGATGAACAGCAAAGGATTAATGTATACATCAAAAAATAACCACAACCCGTTTCACAGAAAATGAAAACGGAGAAAGGAAAGCCGGAGAAATATGAAAAAAATTCTGACTTTATTACTTATAACAGCAATGCTTTTTAGCATATGTCCCACGGTGAATGCTGAAGCCGGTGATGAAATTCGTGTCAGGGCATCGGATTGCATCAGTAAATCTGCAGGATTTGCGGTGTATACCGATACCGGTGCTGCTCAGGCAACGGGCAGTGCAACGATTAATTATAAGGTGAGCCTTGGCAGTCTTCAGGCTGATATGATTCAGGTGAAGTTCAGAACAGGTACTGTGGAGGCAGGCTCCTTTGAGCTTCATCTTGACAACAGCAGCGGCAAGCTTCTGGGCACAGTTGATGCAAAAACAATGTCGCCCCTTGACTGGTATACGGTTCTGACAGCGTACATTCCCCTTGAAGAACCCATTTCGGGGGATGTTGTTTTGAGCCTTGCAAACAAAAAGGGAATACACACCTATCAGGAAATTGTTCTTGAAACCAAGGACCCCAATGCTGTGGAAAGAGGCTTTGCGTCCTTGTCGGGACTGAACAGCTTCAATGATATTTCCGATGACAGCAATTGTATGGAAATTAATCTGATGACCCAGATGGGTCTGTTCCCGACAGACAGCACAAATTTTTTACCCATGCGACCCGTGACACGAATTGAGTTTGCCGCAATGCTGGGCAAAATCATTGAGGCAGAACGTTATTCCGCAACGGGTATAGCACCTTTCCTGGATGTTGAAAAAGGCGATGAAGCATCGGCACTTCTGGAGGGGTTATATTCTTTGGGAATATTAAAGGGCGATTCTGACGGAAACTTCCGTGCAAAGGATTTTATTACCCTGCAGGAGGTGGCGTCGGTTTGTGTGAATGCTCTTGGATACCGCACCCTGCCCGGCGGCGCAACGGTGTGGCAGATTGCAAACAGACTTGGAATATTCAAAGGAATTGACAGCTCGGAAATGAGCCTGAACAGGAGCGAAAGTGCAAGGGTTCTTTACAACTTGTTCCTTGCGGAGACCCTGGTTCCCTCAATGGTTACCGAGGAGGGAATCGTTTATATGTCGCAGGAAAATTACATTGAAAACAATTCCGATTTCTTCTATGGCGAAGGTGTTGTATCTGCCAACTATTACACTGACTTATATGTTCCCATTGAGGAAAAGGACACCGTTACAATCAATGGCTTTGAATTTGATGCGGGCGACACAAGGGCATCGGATTTGCTTGGTGTTGAGTGTGAATACTTCTATTATGAGGTGAATGAGGAAAAAGTTCTTGCTGCAATTTATCCCAACAAAAAGGCAACTATAAAAGAGATTAAAACAAATGACAAAATTGAGTTTGAGGAAATTTCGGAGCGGCAGATTGTGTATTTTGATGATGAAAAGGAATATGAATGCAGACTTGATGCAACAACTGCAATTATTTACAACGGAATCGCTTTAGACTGCCCCTTGAATTCTCTTGTTGATGCATCGGATTTTGTTGGAACAATCACTCTTATTGATAATGACAACAACAGAGTTTTTGACTGCGTGTGGATTGACCATCCGCAAACAATGGTTATTTCAAAATTGGGTGCAGGCAAAATTCTTGATGAGGAAACAGGTTTTGTTCTTGATACCGAAGATGGCAGAGTGTTTCTGTTCAAAAACGGAAGTCAGACAAAGATTACCGTTTTGACCATTGGCGATGTTCTGACGGTTTACCGAAGTGCAAACAAAACCGAAGAACCGCTGACACGTGTTATTGCTGACCGGAGAATTGTCAGCGGAACCGTTGAAATGCTCAAAGGTGACATTATTGTTATTGACGGCATGGAATATAAATGTGCAGAGGAATGTGACGAAGATATTTACGTTGGTCTGCAGGCAGATTTCTATCTGAATGCATATAACCGTATTGTTACATATAAGATTGCATCTGCAAGAAGCAGTAAGATTGGCTTGTTTATGGCTGCGGCGGTTGATGGCGAAGCATTTTCGGATGATGTGAAAGTAAGAATTCTGACCGAGAATAACAATATGGAGGTTTTTCAATGCTCGGATGTGATTAAAGCAGACGGTGTAAGCATCAAAAAGCCCCTTGAGTTCTATAACGGAAAGGGCGAATTTGTGGGCATTGCAAATGTACCTGTGAAAACTCCCGTTTTGTATGAGGTTGACTCCCAGAATCGTCTTTGTATGATTGACACCGAGCTGACCGGTCGGGAAACCGAGGACGACGTTCTGACAAAGCTTGATGAAGGTCAAAGCTGGTGGACATTCGGCAGTATTCTTATTAATACGGACTGGGAATACATTCATCCGTACAGAAGCAGCATCAAAACCCTTGCCCTGACGGCAGATAACAATGAAGACAACTATGGCTTTATTGCAGGTGTTGATGGTGTTGACGAAACTGTTTTCGGCACACCATATACCTTCAAGCGTGATTCCATTGTTGCAGATTTGCTTCTGGCACCGGGCTACAGCAAGGGCATCGGTACGGCAGTTGAACCAATTGTTTTTGAGGAGATTATATCATCAATAAATGACGACGGTGTGGTGAGCAGAGTCCTTTGTGGTGTTACACCCACAAGCACAATACAGTACGAAATTGTGCCCGAAAAGGATACAGGTAATCTGAAGGCTTTGATTGACTCCCTGAAGCAAGGGGATATTATACAGCCTGTTCTGACAAAATCAAGGGTTACGGATGTTAAGCTTGTATATTTGCCTGACGGTGCGGCAACAAATGCTGCAGGCTTTGGCGCAATGCTCCATGATGAGGCATTTTTTTATGAAATAGGAGATATGGGAGGCATCACACATGGTACAGTTGAGGTTATTGAAGACGGCTTTATGCGCATAAAATGCGGAAATGATTCGGTAAGAACAAACAGACTTCAGGCAAGTGCAGTGGTTTGCTCAAAGGATGACAAGGGCAACTATCATTACACTCAACAGGTGGCTGCTGATGGTATTTTCCCTGATGATAAGGTTGTTTGTTATCTGACAAACAGAGCCTTCAGACAGGTATTTATTTTCCGTGACGAGAAATCAGAATAAGGGGGAGGGGTAGTTTTGAAAAGATTTATTTCTATTATTGTAAGCTTGTTGGTTATTCTGAATGTTACCTCAATTTGCGGTTTTGCATCGGAGAACCTTGTCCTGAACCCTGTTGAATTCAGTGCGGAGGATAATTCAATTGTTGTGAGCGGGGTTATAAAGAGTCAGCGTGACAGAATTCCCATGACCCTGTGCATTGAGAAGGACGGAGAGATTATTGGCGCTTCTGAGACCTTTGCAGTTGGAAGCACAGCGGAGGGTGTTCCCTTTGAATTCTCTCCTGTAGGACTGAATGCATCAACAACGGGCGGAACGCTGAATATTACTGTTTCTGCCGCTTATGTGGAGTGGTGTACTTCAACAACCTATGATTTCTTTGGTGCTGATAATCGCCTTGAAGCAATGGAAAAGCTGGAAGAGGCTTTGGCGGCAGAGGATGATACGGCCTTTGTTGAGCATATTCATACATATGAGGACGCACTTGGAATTGACATTGATGAATTTGATGATTTGTCTGATTCAAGTGAAGAAATTGCTGTGCGCAATCTTATGACAAGGCGTTATGCATTGCCTGAGGATTACAACACTCCCGAAAAATGTGAGCTGATTCAAAAGGCAATCAAAGAATTCAATGAGCAATATAAGGAAGCTATGGTACTGGCTGACTTTTTTGAACTTGATTCGGCTTCGGAACTGAAAGAATGGTTTGATACGAACAAGGAGCAATACGGTCTGACTGCGGATGATGAGGATACTGAGGCTGATGAAGCTGAAATGACCTCGTATTTTGAGGGTATTCTGAGCACAGGCGCTTATCTTGCAAGAAGGGACAGCATGGATTCGGCAAGCAGTATGAGGGAGCTGAGCATTTTGATGAAACATCAGGCAATTCTTCAGACAATTGAGGATTCAAATCAGTATGCTGTTCGAAATGTTCTGAATGAGTTCCCAAAGCTTTTGACAAGAGTTGATTACAGTGCGTGGAACAAGCTTGGCACAACAAAGCAGAACGCTGTTTGCGCTGATGTTGCAGGTGAATCATACAGCAGTATTAAGCTGTTTGAGGATGCGGTTAATGATGCCATTGAGGATGCATTAAGCTCGTCGGATAAGGGCGGTTCATCCTCGGGCGGTGGCGGTGGAGGTCGCGGTGGAAGCAACACGCCGGTATATATTGGTGCTGATACCTCGGGCACGCCTTCCTCGGCGATGATGTTTACTGATATTGAAGACGTTCCATGGGCTGAAAGTGCAATTTTCTATTTGTATTCAAAGGGAGTTGTTTCGGGCAGAAACTCAACGACCTTTGCACCAAACGACCACGTTACCCGTGCGGAGCTGGTGAAAATGCTTGTTTTTGGACTTGATTTAAAGGACGAAGCAAATAATAAAAAGTATTTTGATGATGTTTCATCCGATGCATGGTATGCGGAGGTTGTGAGCATAGCTGCAGCACACGGATTGATTAAAGGTGATGAAAAGGGCAGCTTTAACCCTGATGCACCAATCAGCAGACAGGATGCAGCAACAATCCTTTACCGTGCAATTAACCCTGAGAGTGCATCAACAACAGCAAATTTTGTAGATTATGCATCAATCAGCGATTATGCAAAGACGGCTGTTGATTATATGTATGCAAAAGGCATTATCAACGGCGTGGGTGACGGATGCTTTGCACCAAAAGACTTGCTTTCAAGGGCGCAGTGTGCAAAAATGCTTCATCTTATACTTGTTAACTAATTATGTAAAAAAAGAGGAGGGATACCGTTGTACGAGCAGAGCTTTTCAGACGGTTTTATGAAGGTCTCCATGCCTGAAAACGGAGTGTTTCACGTTTGTGCATCGAAAACAAATGATTATGGAGTGTCTCTGTTGAATAAATACGGTGTTTTGAAGGGCACGGATGAAACGAGCCTTTATACTGTTGATGAATCAAAGGAAAATACTGTAATTTCTGATTCAGGATATACGCTGGAAATTGAAGAAAAAGAGGGAAGTCTCAGATTCAAGGGCTCAAAGCGTCAATTGGAGGTTGGCGTTTCCCTGAACCGGGAAGGGTTCTCACTTTCAATTCCCATTACAAAAACAGAGAGATTATTCGGGCTTGGTGATGAAACCAGAAAACACATTATGAAGCGTGGCAGAACAGCGACCATGTGGGTTGAAAATGTTGTTACCTACGGCCCCATTCCCTTCCTTGTGAGTGCAGAGGGCTGGGGGATTCTGGTCAACTGCACATACAAACATACCTATGATTTGGGAAAGACAAATCCCCATGAGGTTATGATAAATGCCGAAAAGGGAAATGTTGATTTTTACATATTCCTTGGGGATTCCATGAAGGAAATCATAAATCTTTATACGGATATTTCGGGAAAACCCATAATGCTTCCCCGTTATGCATACGGGCTCACCTTTGTGTGCAACGAGGAGGAGGGGGCAAGAGACCTTCTGCAGAACTGTCTTTCCTTCAGGGACAGAGAAATCCCCTGTGACATTATGGGACTTGAACCCAGCTGGATGGAGACCCATTATGATTACAGTGTAAACAAAAGGTGGAACCCTGAAAAGTTTTATCTGCCATACTGGAAGCCCGAAAACTATAATGGTGACTGGTCCTTTTTCTTTAACCTGAGGCAGTTGGGTTTTAAATTATCCTTGTGGCTTTGCTGTGATTATGACTTGTTCTGGTACGAGGAGGGGCAAAAGGCTGAGACAAAGGAAGAAACCCGTTCAATGGCGGGGGCAGAAATTGTTGATGACCATTTTGCCGGAAATGCAGTGATAATGGACAAGGTAACTGTTCCGTCCGAGCCGTGGTTTGAACATCTTAAAAAGTTTGTTGAACAGGGTGCGGCAGGCTTCAAGCTTGACGGAGCACTTCAGGTTATGACCCATCCCGACAGATTGTGGGCAGGGAAATATCATGATGACGAAATTCACAATTTATATCCTGTTATCTATGCAAAACAAATGCAGCAGGGATATACGGAGCATACGGGTCAGCGTGCGCTTATATATACGCCAAGCCTTTATGCAGGAACACAGCAGTATGCCGCAACCTGGGCGGGTGACACAGGCGGCGGTACGGACACTGTTCCTTATGTTATGAATATGGCTTTTTGCGGTCATTCAAATGCCTCGTGCGATTTGGATATTACATATCCTGAGGGAATACATTTTGGTTTTCTGATGCCATGGTCACAAATCAATGCGTGGCGAAACTGGCAGCATCCGTGGTTTTTGGGCAAGGAAAAGGAAACAATGATTCGGGAATACTCTGAGCTTCGTTCCTCTTTGTTCCCGTACCTTTATTCTATGGCGCATTATGCGTCAAAAACAGGACTTGCTGTTGCAAGACCCTTGTCCCTTGTTTATGAAGATGTGCCTGAGTTTGACGATGTGCTGAATATGTATATGCTTGGTGACAGCCTGCTTGTGGGGGCTTTTGATATGCACCTGACCCTTCCTGATGGACGGTGGTATGACTGGTTCACGGGCGATGTTGTTGAAGGCGGAAGAACTCTGGATTATAAGATTCCCCAAGGAAAAGGCGGTGCTTTGTTTGCCAAAGAGGGTTCGGTTATTGTCACACAGGCTCCGAAGGCTTATCTGGATGAGGAAAGTAAGGATAAATATACAATCCATATTTTCCCCGGAGAGGCCGCACGCTTTGAGCTGATTGAGGATGACGGAGTTACTTATGATTATATGAACGGAGCTTACGGCAAGACAGAGATTTCGGTTTCAGACCTTTCGGAAAAAGGTTTGACTGTTCAGGTGAAAAAACGAGTTGTTCCAAATGGCGAAAATATTGATTTACCCAAGGAAAAGGGATTTGACGTGATTTTATATCAAATTCAAAAACCGAAAAAAGTGACCGTTGACGGCGAAACGATTGATTTTGCTTATGATGACGTGAAAAAAACAGCTTGTTTTTCAATTGCTGAAGATATGCGAGGTAAAGA
Organism: Oscillospiraceae bacterium; assembly: GCA_015068655.1. GTDB lineage: Bacteria > Bacillota > Clostridia > Monoglobales > Monoglobaceae > SIG440. The sequence continues at coordinate 12,657 of SVKC01000002.1, read as the reverse complement.
TAATATTTGTGAAATATTAATTTAAAAAAAGGACGGAGAGATATTATGTCAAAATTAAAATGCGGAATTATAGGTTTTGGTGGATTGGGACAAATTCATTTTTCCAATTTGATTAATAATGAAAATGTTGAGCTTGTTGCCATATGCGATGTAAACGAAGAAAAGTTTACAAAAGCAACAGACACCAATCAGGGCAAGGGGAAAGAGTTTGATGTTTCCTCGTATAAGCTGTATACAGATGCCGAGAAAATGCTAAACGATGAAAAATTTGATCTTGTGGTTGTTGCATTGCCCACATATCTTCATGCAAAATATTCAATTATGGCTCTTGATAAGGGTGCTCATGTTTTTTGTGAAAAGCCAATGGCGAGAACAGTAGCTGAATGTCAGGAAATGATTGCGGCAGCAGAACGTAACGGAAAGCAACTGGCGATTGGTCAGTGTGTCAGATTTAATTTGAGATATAAAATTCTTAAAGAGGCTTGTGACAGCGGCAAGTATGGAAAGCTTTTGAGATTGGAATTAAACCGCTATGGTTTTCCGCCTGTTTGGGGTTGGGAAAACTGGTATATGGACTTTGAAAAAAGTGGTGGTGCGGCGTTGGACCTCCATGTTCATGATGTGGATTTTCTCAATTATATGCTTGGACGTCCCAATTCGGTACAGTCGGAAGCCATACACAAAATTGCAGGATTTGATTGCATAACAAGCCGTTTCTTCTATGATAATGATGCAATCATTCGTGTTACCGGTGACTGGAGTATGCCCAATTGCTATGGCTTCAAACCAACCTTGTTTGCACAATTTGAAAAAGCTGTTCTTGTAACAGGCGATAAAGGTGTTGTTGTTTATCCCGAGGACGGCGAAATGACAGAAATAGAGTGCGATGCAACCTATTCGGGCTATGATGCTGAAATGAAGCATTTTATTGAATGCATTATTGAAAACAAGCCCAATCTCATTGTGCCGGCTGAAAGCACAATGCAATCAATTGAGATGGTTTTTGCTGAAATGAAATCAGTTGAGACAAATGAAAAGGTAAAGCTTTAGAAAAGAGGTTTTTAGCTATGAAATTCGGTTCAATTATAGGTTTTTTGGAGGAAGAATTTGCTGAAGCTCACGAAACCGGGGTTTCCACAATTCAATTGAGGGTATATTGCACACCTGAAAACTTGACAGATGAACAGGTGGAGCTGGCAAAAAGGCTTTGTGATAAGTATAATCTTGAAATTTCGGCACTTTGGTGCTTCTGGCCCGGCTGGGCTGTCTGGAATTCTTATGACGGTTATGAAACTTTGGGACTGGTGCCCGTTTCCACCCGTGCTGAAAGAGTAAAATCAATGATGTTAGGCTCAGATTTTGCAAAAAAGCTTGGTGTTGAGGATATTATTACTCATGTTGGTTTTATACCCGAAAATCCTCTCAGCGCAGAATACAACAGTCTGATTCCGTATCTCAGAATGATTGGCAATCACTGTGCGGCAAACAATCAGCATTTTCTGTTTGAAACAGGTCAGGAAACACCAATGACCTTGCTGAGAACATTTGAGGATGTGAATACAGGCAACATGGGAGTGAACCTTGACCCTGCTAATCTCATCGGTTACGGAAAAGGCAATCCTGTTGATGCAATGGATGTATTCGGAAAGTATGTGCGAGGTGTTCACATCAAGGATGCTGTGCCCCCTGTTTGCGGAAGAAAAAACGGCAAGCAGACAAAGGTCGGTGAGGGCAGCGTTAATTTCCCGATTTTACTGAAAAAGCTCAAGGCTGTTGGCTATGACGGCCCCTTTACTCTTGAACGTGAAATTGCAGATAAAGAACAGAGAATAAAAGACAATAAAGAAGCAATTAAGTTTATTGCAGATATTTGGAATGAACTGTAAATGGTTCAGGGAGGAAACCCATGAAAATAAAGTTTTTAGGTACTGCAGCGGCAGAGGGATGTCCCGGTGTGTTTTGTAATTGCGAGTATTGTTCTGAGGCAAGGCATCTTGGTGGTAAAAACATAAGAACAAGATCGCAGACGCTGATAAATGATGATTTGCTTATTGATTTGCCTGCTGATACATACAGCCATTTTCTGTGTAACGGAATTGAGGGTGACAAAATCGCAAATCTGCTCATAACCCACAACCACGGCGACCATTTTTATCCTGAGGAGCTTCAGCATCGAGGCGTTCCTTATGCTCACAATATGCGTGTACCCATGCTTGATGTGTTTTGCGGTGAAAAAGTATATCAAGAGCTTGAAGGATTTCTTGATGATTGCACAGAGGTTTCTGTGCATCAATTGAAGCCCTTTGAAGAAGTGAATGTTGGAAATTACAGGGTGACACCATTGACGGCAAGGCACAATCCCGCAAATGGCGGGGGATTGATTTATATAATCAGAGAAGATGACAAGACAATTCTTTATGCACACGATACGGGATATTTTTTTGACGAAGTTTTTGAATATATTGAGAATAACAAAATCTTCTTTGATTTTGTCACTCTTGATTGCACTTGCGTTAATATTCCCACTTCTGACAATGATGTGCATATGGGAATTGAAAATAATCTTAGGCTGGTTAAAAAACTGAAGGAAATCGGTGCGGTTAATGATAAAACTATTAAGGTTATAAATCATTTTTCACATAACGGAGGACCTATTCAGCATAAGCTGGAAAATCAGGTTGGGAAGCACGGCTTTTTGGTTGCATACGATGGATTTACAGTTGAAATAGAATAAGGAGGTTATTTCATGTTACACATTTCAAGTTTTTCACACAATATATTGATGCAGGCACGGGAAAATCTGTTTGAAAATCCTGTTGAGGGATTTAAATATTACAGGGAGAAGGGTATGGAATATTCCGATATTATCGGTTCGTTTTTTGACTTGTATCCACTGGATGAATATATGAAATATTATGAGTTGAGTGGTATGAAGCCCGGAAGCCTGATTATAGGCAATAATTTTGCTGCCCGTGACAAGGAAGAAAGAGAAAAGAATATTTGTATTTTAAAAGAATACATGGAACAGATGTCCAAATATGGAATTGGTGATATGATGCTTTCACCAATGACTGAGCCTGCAAAAAATCAGCAGGAGTTTAATGAACTGCGTGACTTGACGATTGAAGGCTATGGTCTTCTTGTTGACTATGCAAAGAAGATTGGCGTTGGATTGTCATTTGAAAACAGAAGCTCTTTGGAAAGAGTTGATTCAAGGACGGAAGATATTAAATATATTCTGGATAATGTGCCGGGTTTGGATTTTGTTCTTGATACAGCCAACTCCTATGTGGTTGATGAGGATGTTTGGGAAATGTATAATACTCTGCGTGACAGAATCAGACATTTTCATTTCAAGGACTGGGTTAAGGATGAAAATGGAACCATTAAGAAAAACGGTGTTGCCTGTCTTGAGGGATGTGCTCTCGGCAAGGGATTTCTTCCTTTGAAAGAATTATTGACAACGATTGTCAAGGATGGTTTTGATGGACGATTAAGCATTGAAATCAGCACGTATAATCAGGTTGGCATTGAAGTGCTTGATGAATCAATTGCGTTTTTACAAGCGGGATATTAAAAAGAAAAACGGGAAGGACGGATAAATATGAAGGTATTAATGATTGGTGCGCATCAGGACGACAGCGAATTCAGATGCGGTGGCTTGGCTCACAAGTGTGCGAAAAAGGGACACGAGGTGCGTTTTTTGAGTATGTGTAACGGCTGTGGCGGACATCATATCATGACATTTGAAGAAACTGTGGCAAAGCGGGCAAAGGAATCGCAGTCGGTCGCAAAGTTTTTGGGAATAACATATGATGTATGGGACTATGACGACTGCAATCTGGTGGCTGATTTAAAAACTCGAAAGAGACTTATTCGTTATATCAGAGAGTTTTCGCCTGATTTGATTATTGCTCACCGTCCCAGCGATTATCATGCCGACCACCGTGCATCGGGTCAGCTTGTTATGGACGCTTCATATCTTTTGACGGTGCCCCATGAGTGTCCCGATGTTCCTGCAATGCGATTTATGCCTGTTATTATGTATAATGAGGATAATATTCAGGAACCTGATTTTCGTGCAGATATTGTTGTGGATATGGATGATGAAGTTGATACCAAGCTTCAAATGGCACATATGAACGATTCGCAGCTTTATGAATGGCTGCCATATACATACGGTGTTACTGCCCCCACAGACGAGAATGAACGCGTGCAATGGCTGAAGGGCACAAAAAATTTTGATGATTACACCGATGAAGAAATTCTGAGTGCAAAGCTCATGCATGACGGATGGGGTTATGCTGTTCGTTTTGCAAAAACAGCATCAAGGTTCAGGGCTGAACTAAAAAAACAGTACGGTGAGGAAAAGGGTTCAAAAATTCGTTACGCAGAGGCATTTCAACTTTGCGGATACGGTGCGGCGTTGACTGATGAGCTGAAAGAAGAATTGTTTTCATTGTAAAGAAGTTTTTAAATGGGTGATGAGATGTATAAATATGCAATTATTGGCTTTGGAGGCTTGGGTAAAAAGCATTTGATGAACCTGCTTGAGCTTGAAAAGGAACGCGGAGATATTCATTTGCATGCAATTTGCGGAGCAGATGAAGCGACCGTAAAGAATAGCATGAATCTGAATATTGGCGAGGTCGATTTATCCTCTGTTGATTTTTCGGAGTGCAAGTTTTATCAGGATTACAGGGAAATGCTCAATAATGAACCATTGGATTTTGTTCTTTCTACGCTGCCGACCTTTTTGCATGAAGAGGTGGCGGTGTATGCATTGAAAAAGGGGGTTCATGTGTTTTCGGAAAAACCAATGGCGTTGTCGGCAGAAAGCTGTGAAAATATGAGCAGAGCGGCAATGTCAAGCGGAAAATATCTGATGATTGGACACAGTGCACGTTTTGAGTCTGCATACGAGAAACTGAAGGAGTATGTTGACAAAAAGACATTCGGAGAACCCTTCAGAGCTGAATTTTTCAGATATTCTCAACTGCCCTGCTGGACGTGGAACAACTGGATTCTGGACCCGAAGCAAAGCGGCGGATGTGCTCTTGATATGCATATTCACGATGTGGATTTGATTAACTGGTTTTTTGGACTGCCGAAGGCTCTGGAATCTGCTGTTACCGAGCGTAAGGCAGGTCTTGAATCGGTTTTTACTCATTATTTTTATGACAATTTATTGGTTGTTTCGGGAGCGGACTGGGCAATGCCCCAGAGCTTTCCCTTTGAAAAACGGTGTATGGTTAATTTTGAAAAAGCAACGGTGGTTATTAAGGACGGCACAATGACGGTATATCAGGACGAGGACAGCTTTTCGCCTGTTCTTGATGCAGAACCTTCGCATATGCGGGAAATACGTGCGTTTTTGAAGTGTATAATTGACGGGGAAGGTTTGGAAAACATATCGCCGGAATCAGCTTGTGAGTCGGTGAAGCTGGTGTTGAAGGAAGTTGAAGCTGCCAAAACAGGCGGCAGAATGTATTTGTAACAAGGAAATGGAGTTCAGTATGAAAAACATATTTTTGATTGGTGATTCCATACGGTTTGGCGCACCGCCAAACAGCCCGGGGTACGGGGGTTATGTAAAGGAAGCCTTAAACGGCAGAGCAAATGTGTATGCTCCCGATGAAAATTGCCGTATGGCACAGTATACCCTGAGGTATTTGCATGAATGGGCGAAGAATATTGATGGTGAGAGGATTGACCTTGTTCACTGGAATAACGGGCTTTGGGATGTTTTGCGGATAAATAAGGATGAGCCTCTTACACCTTGTGATGTTTATGTGAATATGCTTGAACGTGTTTATGGCAGAATCGTTCAGCTTTTTCCCAATGCAAGGATCGTTTTTGCTACCTCAACAGCGGTTATTGAAGAATGGGCTGACCCTGATTTCTTCAGGTATAATGCTGATATTGAAAAGTATAATGAGGCTGCAAAAGAATTAATGAATCGGCTGAATGTGGAGGTAAATGACCTGTATGGGCTGACAAAGGACTTTGGTGAAGATTTACATTCGGACTGGGTACACTTTAATGAAAAGGGTTCTCAATTGATTGCCGATTATGTGGTAAAAAATATAGAAAAGAATATATGGGGTAAAAGCTGTGAATAATCAGGATAAAGCTGCTGTTTTCATTCTTCTTGGACAATCCAATGCCGTGGGGCATGGAATACCAATGGAAAACAAGGATAAATTCTGCAAACCATTAAAAAATGTTTTTGGTTTAGACAGAAAACATAACCAATCCTTTGATATAAGTAATTTGCGCTGGAGCGGATACACAAGCGGCGGAATGAATCTTGCCGAGGAGCAGGATCACACTTACTCTCTTGCCAATTATCTTGCGGATTTGTGGCAGAAGGAGATTGATTCGGGAAACAAAAACAATCTTCCCGATTTATATATTGTACAAATTGCAATTGGTGCTCAGGGAATCACAGACGGGTATATGTGGAATCCCACTTATGAAAAAAAGCTCATTCCCGGAGTCCTTGGCACGGTTGATATTTCCCTATATCCATTTACGGTTCATATTCTTTCGCTTATTGGCAAAAGCCTGAACGAACAGGGAAAAACGCCTGAAATTATGGGCGTTCATTGGCGTGGGGGAGAAAACGACACAACAGCTTCTGCTGAGCTGCTGAACAACTCTCTGAAAAAAACTTATTACGCACTTTTTGACGGCTTTTGTGATGCCTTGGGTAAAAAAGTGCCGATAGTTTTGCACAAAATGGTGAGCTATGACCGGTGTCTTGACCTTGACCCTTCGGGTGAGTCCCTTGAAAAGCTGCATTACATCAATGGTGTTTTTGAACAGTTAAGCTCAGAAAACGAAAATATATCAGTTTTTGATGTTTGTGATGCCCCCCATTATACTTCGGGAATCAGGGGAAACGGGATTTTTATCGAGGATGCTGTGCATTATACTCCGCAAACTAACCGCTGGGTTGCGGAACAAATTTTAAATAACTATAAAATAACAAAACTATACCGCCAAAAAGTTGTGATATAATAGAAAAAGATTAAAATAAAGCGAAGAAAAATAAGGGTGTGCGCCCTGAGAGAATATGCAGTTTTAATCAACTCCGTTAAATGATGGGTAAGTGTTGTATTCTCACTTAAAAATTACCTTCCTTTTCATAATAATTACTGTTTGTTGACAAAATTAAAAAAGTAATGTATGACGGACGGTTCTGATAGCATAAAATCACAGACATGTCAAGGGTGAAATTCACGGTCTCTTTCGAGACCGCTCTTGACATGGCGTAAAATCCGTCCTATATTACAGTTAAGGCAGGAAAGCCGAAATACGGCTGTTCCTGCCCATAAAAGTGAATATTTTATCATAAAAAATTGAATTTACAGAAAATTTCTCACACTGCCTATTATTTTAAGTTTTCTATCGCGCATTTTTCTATTGCAAGACAGGATTTATATTCTTTCATAAACTCATTAAAACCAGTTACATCTTCTTTGTCAGGCGAAACTGTAACTGCATTTTCCTCTACAAATATTTTGTTATTTAGAAATTCAGGTAATGTTTCTTTTTCATCCTTCCATTTCATAAACGAAGCAAGTAAAGAAATTCCCCAGGCACCGCCTTCTCCTGCCGTTTCCATAACGGAGACATCGGTATTCAAAGCTGCTGCAAGAATTTTTTGACCAACTTCAGGAGTTTTGAAAAATCCGCCGTGTCCCATAATTTTATCAATTTTAACATTTTCGTTTTCTGTTAAAATGTCAAGGCCTATTCTTAATGATCCAAGTGTTGCATAAATATGAGTTCTCATAAAATTGGCCAATGTCATTTTGGTGTCCGGTGTTCTTACAAATAATGGTCTGCCTTCAGAAACTCCTGTTATATGTTCACCTGAAAGGTAGTTGTATGCCATAAGTCCTGTGCATGATTTGTCTCCGTCAAGAGCTTTTTTATATAGTGTAGTATATAACTTTCCCTTATCTATGTTTATTTCGAATGCATTGAAAACTTCATCAAAAAGATTTACCCAGGAATTCAAATCAGATGTACAATTATTACAGTGCACCATTGCAACAGGGCTGCCGTCGGGTGTTGTAACCATATCAATTTCGGGGTACAGTCCTTTTAATTCTTTTTCCATTACAATCATTGCAAAAATTGATGTTCCTGCTGAAACATTTCCGGTTTTTTTTGCAATGCTGTTTGTTGCAACCATACCTGTTCCTGCGTCACCTTCAGGAGGACAAAGAGGAATTCCTGGTTGAAGCACCCCTGTTTCGTCTAAAAGAACGGCGCCTTTTTCTGTAAGAGTTCCTGCACAGCATCCTGCCTTTAAAACTTTTGGCAATATTTCGGAAAGCTTCCAGGAATAGTTTTCTTTTTCAATCAAATTATCAAATTGTTTCATCATGTCCTTATGGAAGTTACTATCTTTATCGATGGGGAACATACCAGATGCGTCATTAATTCCCAGAACCTTTTCTCCTGTTAAAAGCCAGTGAACATAACCTGATAAAGTCGTCATATATGCGATGTCTTTAACATGCTCTTCTTTGTTTAAAATCGACTGATAAAGATGAGCAATACTCCACCTTTGCGGAATATTAAATCTGAATAGTTTACTAAGTATATCCACAGCCTGCTTTGTCATTGTATTACGCCAAGTTCTGAAAGGTGTAAGCAGCTTATTATTTTTATCAAAAACCAAATATCCGTGCATCATTGCACTTATTCCTATTGTGCCTATCTTAGAAAGTGTAACGCCACATTTATCTTTAACATTTTTGGCTAAATCCTTATAGCATGAATGTAAACCTTTATGTACTTCATCCAAACTGTAAGTCCATACACCATCAATTAACTGATTTTCCCATTCATAACATCCTGTGGCGAGAACTTTACCCAAATTGTCGGTTAAAACTGCTTTAATTCTTGTGGAACCAAGTTCAATTCCTAAAGAGGTTTCTGCGTTGATTATTTTTGTTGATATTTCCATAATAAATTCCTTTCTGATTAAAGATTATTATTCAAAAATTTGTTGTCTGTAGTATGTGGCAGTAGTGCCTTCTGTCCTTTTAAATGTTTTGCTGAAATGTTGTTGAGAATTAAACCCCGCCATTGCTGCTATTTCGGATAGCGGAATATCAAGATTTTGCATTAATTTTTTAGCTTTTTTAATTCGTCTGTGAACAATTACTTCCTGCGTTGTCATCGATAAAGCGGTTTTTAGTGTTCGCGACAACTGCTTTGTGCTTATGTGCAAATGGTTTGCTATATTTACGGCAGTTGCATCTGCAATGTTATCGTCGATATATGAAAGTGCCATTTTTACTCGCATTGCAAGGTGAGAGTCTGAGGATTTTTCTGCATGGTCAATGAAGTTATATAATTTAAGCATCGGTTGCATTAGTGATAATAACAAATTTGTCAGATTATTTTCAATTATGGTGTGATAACCGAAGTTTTCGTGCAAAATATTATCTAAAATATTTTCTGCAAGAGTAAGAACAATTTGTGGAGTGGTATCGAAAAAATGTGTTCCAATTTCGCTTTTTAACAATTTGCAAAGTTCGTCATTGTTATGTATTTCGAACGAAAATGCGAATTTGGTGTAATCGTCGGAAACGCTTACAACTTGGTGTGATATGTTTGGAGGAATAAAAAGAAAAGTATTTTTTGTTAAAGTAATTGTTTTTGAGTTTATGAGGTAGGTGGCTTTTCCGGAGGTGACTATATGCAATTCGTAAAAAGAATGATGATGTTCTCTGAAATTCCAAGTTGTGTTTTTACCAAAAGCAAATCGAAGCCAGAATGTTTCAATTTCAAAAAGTGAGTTTTTAATATATGGAAAAGAACTATTTAGTCTTTTTGAAGCAACAGACAACTGTGCTTCGTTGTATTTTGAAAACATTGTCTCACCACCTTGTTTTCATCTTAATATAAAACTTTCTAAAAGTCAATGAGAATATTATGCAGATGTCCGAAAATGACAAGAAGATGTCCTATAGATGTCTTGTTGAAAAGAAGGTTTTTTAATATAATGTTAATAAGAAGTATTAAGTAATTTTTGAGTAATATAAAGGTTGCATCAAAAAAAGAAAGGAGATACAAAAATTGAAAACAATTAAAAAGGGAATTTATCCAACAATGATAACGCCATATAAAAATGGTAAAATAGATTATGCATCAGTTGAAAAGCTGACACAGTGGTATATAAGAGAGGGTTGTCAGGGCGTGTTTGCCGTTTGTCAGTCAAGTGAAATGCATTTTTTAAGTTTAAAGGAAAGAGTCAGGCTTGCAAAAGCAGTAGTGGATGCATCAGAAGGGAAGTTAGATGTTGTAGCATCGGGTCATTGTGCCGATTCGCTTGAAGAGCAGGCAGAAGAGATTAATCAAATATCACAAACAGGAATTGATGCCTTCGTTTTAGTTTCAAATAGGCTTGATTTACATAATGACGGCGATAAGACATTTATAGAGAACGGTGAAAAGCTTTTAGAAAACATTGACAAAGATATTCCGCTTGGTATTTATGAATGTCCAAAACCTTATAAAAGACTGCTTACTGATGAAATTCTTGAATGGATGATTTCAACAAAGAGGTTTCGGTTTATCAAAGACACATGTTGTTGTCCCGATTTGTTAAAGAAAAGACTTGAATTTCTAAATGGAAGCGATTGTGCGTTATTCAATGCGAATGAACAGACATTAGTTCATTCTTTGAAGTATGGAGCAAGCGGTTATTCTGGAATTATGGCAAATTTTCATCCAAGGTTACTGGTATGGTTGTTTGAAAACTTTGAAAATGAGCAATCTGAAACAATATCGGATATTTTAAGCATGTCAGCTTTTACGGAAAGTCCTGCATATCCATGTACGGCAAAGTATTATCTTAATCTGGAAGGTATTCCAATGGATATATATTCAAGGTCAGCAGACCATAAAAACCTTACAGAGTATCAGAAGATGATAGTAAAGCAGATGTATCATTTAAATAATACTCTAAAAAAACACTTGGGATTATAGGAGAGAGTAGCATGAAAACACATAAAAACTGGAGTTATGCTCCATACAGACCATATCTCGGAAGAAATGATGGTATATATGTGTGCAGAATTGCACCGACAAGCGATAGTATAACATTCGACTGGCTTGATGCCGGATGTGATTGTTATAGTGTATATATAAGAGAAAGAAATATTGGAGAGTTTGTTTGTGTCGGAAAGACAGAGGGATTGACATATACAATAAATTTCCTGAAAAACGAAACCGACTACGAGTTTTATGTTGAGGAGTTTTGAAAATGATAAATTTTGTTATTATCGGTGGCGGATGGCGTACAGAGTTCTATTTGAGAATTGCAAAAGCAATGCCTGAAAGGTTTCATATTAGTGCAATCTGTGTGAGAAATGCGGAACGCAGGCGATACATTACGGAGAAATTCAATGTCAAGGTATTAAGTTCCCTTGAAGAAAGCTTGCAGAAACCTTTTGACTTTATTGTTAATTGCATCAACAAAGAGGATATTTCGGATTTATCTGTTGAGCTTGCAGATATGGGATATTATGTTTTAAGCGAAACACCCGTGATTAAAAAGCCAAAGCAAGGGCATTGCTATGAGAAAATTCAGGTTGCCGAGCAATTTCATTTAAAGGGAACCTATCAGGCATTAAAAAAAATCATTGATACAGGGGTAATAGGAAATGTTAATCATATTCAGCTTTCTGTTGCTCATGATTATCACGCCATGAGCCTGCTTCGGTTTTTACTTGACGATTATGAAAAGCCTAACCTGATTAGTTCTCATATTTTAGACGATAAAATGGTTAGAACTCACGGTAGAATAGGTGAATTTGCAGAAAAGACCGAAGAGATTACGCATCAGCAAAACAAGGTTTATCAATTCAAAAATGCAACGGCAATTTATGATTATAATATTGAACAGTATTTTTCTCCAATCAGAAAAGAACGCATTTTGATACGAGGACAAAGGGTGAAATTGAAAACAATCAGGTTCGATATTTGAATCGGGAGAACAAGGCTGTTAGCGGTGATATAAAAACTGTTATGTCCGGATTGCTGGATGGATTTTATATTGACAAAATTACTTTTGAGGATAAGACTTTGTTTGAGTTCCCTTTTAAAGAGGCTCGGCTCAGCGAGGAGGAAATTACCATTGCTCAGTGCCTTATAGATATGAATAACTATACCAAGACGGGAAACGAGTTGTATCCTTACAAAAGAGCATATGAGGATTATATATACTTTGGGTAATTTTTTTAGAGTGATTAATGATAAAGACATCAAAAGGGGCATGCGTTTATATACTACTTTGACAATACCGTCAGAATATTCTGGAGTTTATTTCTTACCTGAAGAATATTCGTAATTTGAAATATGAATCCATCAATGTCAAAATTGCTGCTTTGGTAATCTACAATTCATTCCTTTCTTCTGTTGATCCTGAGCAGGTCCGTGTGGTGGACAAGCACGACTACCTTTCTGTCCAGACTCAGTTCGCAAGTCCGAGCACGGCAACGGAAAAGATGTGGATGAGTTCAGACAACGTGTGCTCGTTGGGAACGGTGTTCGTGATCACGCTATTGCTACGCTAATTTGTTATACCGGACTCAGAATATCCGAAACAGTAAATTTGAAATTGACGGA
>SVKC01000048.1 GCA_015068655.1 Oscillospiraceae bacterium | reverse complement strand
AAAAAATAAATCAGGACGAATATATATCGCTTACTGATATTGCTAAATATAAAAATCCTACTGATCCAAGGTTCACAGTATATAATTGGTTGAGAAATAAAGAAACTCTAAGGTTTTTATGTGTATGGGAGGAATTGAATAATCCCGATTTTAACCGTATCGAATTCGATACGGTTACAAAGGATGCCGGAACAAATGCTTTTATGATTACTCCAAGTCAATGGATTGAGAAATTAAATGCTATTGGACTTACAGTTTCAGCAGGAAGATATAATAGCGGAGTATATGCACATCAGGATATAGCTTTTGAATTTGCAAGTTGGATTTCAGCAGAATTTAAACTTTATATTATTAAAGAATTACAAAGACTAAAGGCGGTTGAACAAAAAGAACTTGAATGGAGTGCCAAAAGAGAACTTGCTAAAGTTAATTATCGCATACATACGGATGCTATAAAAGAAAATATTGTTCCTAATCTGAGTGAAAAACAGCTTGCATTTGTTTATGCCAATGAGGCAGATGTTTTAAACATGGCACTGTTTGGTAAAACAGCAAAAGAATGGAGAACAGAAAATCCTGATAAGAAAGGGAACATAAGAGATTATGCTACAATAGAGCAACTTTTGGTAATTGCTAATATGGAAAGCTTTAATGCGATACTTATAGAACAGGGTGTGCCTCAAAGAGAAAGACTTATTCAACTTAACTCAATGGCTAAATCCCAGTTAAGAGTTCTTGAAAATCAAAATACATTAAAATTATTGAAAGAATAATTTAATAGTTTGCCGATAATAAATATTTACATATATGATGGTGATTGGAAACTATATATGGTGCAGAGGGACGTCTGGTTTTGATGTGGGTTATTTTGTAAGAGAAACGGAGGAAAATATATGAAGGAACATATTTATACCATTCCAATAAATGAAGCTTTTGAACAGGATAGCTTTTGTCCATTCTGTTATATACGTGAGAAACTGGAAAGAGATGCTGTTGAATATACTCTCGGACCTGCTATGATGGAACCTGATTTCAGGATTATGACAAACGAAAAGGGGTTTTGCCAAAAGCATATGCGTGACCTTCACGGGCTTCGGAATGCTTTGTCGCTTTCGTTGATTGCGGAGACACATCTTCGGTCAGTGGACGAGTTTTTTGAGGGTATCATTTGTCCCGAAAAAAAGTCCTTGTTCAAAAAGGAAAAGAGCAAAAAAGCGACAGCCGTAGAGAAGCTGAAAAAACTTTCAAATTCCTGTGCGGTATGCGACAAAATTGAGAATACCTTTTCAGCGTATCTTGATACCTTTGTGTTTATGCTGAAAACCGAAAAAGGCTTTACGGAAAGGGTTCTTGAAAAAGACGGTTTTTGTATGGAGCATTTTGCTCTTATTGCGGAAAGAGCCTACGACAAGCTGTCTGATGCTGAGTTTGAAAAATTCTTTGTCCCCATAGCAAAGAAACAAAAGGAACGTGTTGAGAAATATACTTCGGACATCAAATGCTTTGCGGATAGCTTTGATTATCGCAATGCGGGAAAGCCTCTTGCTGTGCCGAAGGATACACTGTTGAAGACGGGATATTTGCTCAATGGTGAGTTTGAACCTAAGTTTTGAAGGAGATAGAAAATGAAAGTAGTTGTGGCTATAGATTCGTTGAAGGGCAGTCTTTCATCAACCGTTGAACAGGTTTTCAGCTTATTGCAAAAAATTGATTATTTGTTGACTTTTTGAACTTAATATGATATTTTGAATATAGTAAATTGATTTTATTTTTTGCAAAAAAACGGGTGAAGCGTATATGGAATATAAATTGAAAACCTTCAATATTCAGCTAACGGTTTCGAGAATTGCCAATATTCATTATTTTGAGTTTGTGAGAAAGTATCATACAATAGAAGATTATCACGATTTCTGCGAGCTTCTTTATGTGGACAACGGTTCTGTTATGGTCAAGGGTGAAAATTATTCGGGACTTGTTACCAATAATCAGTTGATAATTCACAGACCCAACGAGGTTCATTCTCTTATGTGTGCGGAGGATGTTGCACCGAATGTGATTATTATTGGTTTTGAGTGCCTTTGTGATGCAATTGCTCCTTTTTCGAAGGCGCCTGTTACCCTTTCCTCAGACCACAAAAAAATGCTGGCGGAGATTATGAAAGAAGGTATGAACACCTATGAACCTCCGTATAATGCGGTTGTCACAGATATGAAAAAAAGAAAAAATCCTGTTTTTGGTGCAGATCAGATGTTGAAAATAAAAATGGAGGCTTTTTTGATTACGCTTATACGTGATTTCAACAGTATTGATGCCTCTCTAGGACGTGCTGATGAGGAGGATGGGAAGCTGGCGATTGTTCAGCAATATCTTACAGAGCACTATATGGAGAAAATTCAACTGGACAATTTGTGCTTTCTTTTTGAGACCAACAAAACAACATTGTGTCGAAACTTTAGAAATGCTTATGGGAAAACTATTACGGAGTATATTGGTATGCTGAAGGAGCGGGAAGCAAAGAGACTGCTTCGTGAAAATGAACTTTCCATTACTGAAATTTCGGACAGGCTGGGTTTCAACTCTATTCATTATTTTTGCAGGTTTTTCAAGAAGGCTACGGGACAGAGTCCAAAGGAATATTTGAAATCAATACGATCAAAATTGAATATATAAGTTCCTTTACATAAAAAAGAACGGAGTGTTTTTACAACACGCCGTTCTTTTTGTCAAGGGAATAGTTTCTTGCATACATAACAAGGTCTGTTCCAACCATAATAAGATTCAAAATGTAGAAGAAAAGAACATACCATTTCTGTGCAAAAGCCGCCATATACGCATCATTTACAAATTTTGATGCGATACCTGCTATGTAGCCAAAGAAAATGAGCAAAAGAAAGGAAAGACTCTTTCCCTTTGTGGTTCGTGCCTTGTAGGATTTCATAACGTTGAGGGGCCATGAAAATCCAAAGCTGACAATCATAATAATTTCAAGAATTTCTGCCATAATAATCTCCATTCCGCCGCCCTGCATCGGCACAAATAGTAAATGAAAAATCTCTATCAGCAGGGCAAGGAATGATAAGAGATTATTTCGCCCATGTGCGTTTCCGACCTGAAGACCGAAAAATTTCGCACGGGCAATTAAATCCGCCGAAGGGTTAACGTGAAAGGAACTTTCACGTTAGACCTCCAAAATTTTTTAACTTATTCTATCACAAAACTACTATATTGTAAATAATTAGTTTGCATACAGTACTATAACTTGACAGTTATGGTAGAGAGTGATAAAATATTGTTGAGGTGAGTAGTTATGGAAATTCTCCAGCTTCGGTATTTTTGTGATGCGGCAGAGAGCCAGAATTTTTCTAAAACAGCAAAAAAGTTTGGCGTTCCTCCGTCCAATATTTCGCAGTGCATAAAGAGATTGGAAAGTGAGCTTGGAACGGAGCTTTTCAGCCGCAGAGCAAACAGCCTTTTTCTCAATGAAAAGGGAAAAGTTTTTTTTGAAAAAACAGCTCAGGCATTGGAACTGCTGGACGAAGCAAAGACGGCTGTTTCGGAAAAGCCGGACATACGGGAAATCAGAATATGTATAACCGCAAACAGACGTATTGTTATGCTGGCGGTGGAAAGCTTCAGAAAACAATATCCCCAGTACGGAATTATAATCAGTCACAAGTATGAGGAAAACGAGGAATATGACATAGTAATCAGCGATGAATTGTTCAAAGTAACCGGAATGGAAAGTTGCCGGATTCTCTCTGAAGAGATTGCTCTTGCGGTAAAGAGGGATAACGAGCTTGCAAAAAAAGAAACTGTTGAAATTGAGGACATAAGAAATGAAAATTTCATTAGTATGAACAGTGAAACGAGCCTTTCCAGAATAACAAAAAAATTCTGCAGCCAATACGGATTTGAACCTAAAAACGTTATTCAACTGGACGACCCGTATTATATGAGAAAGTGCGTTGAACTGGGGCTTGGTGTTGCATTTGTGCCTGTTGTATCGTGGAAAGGACTTTTTTCGGATGAAATTGTTTTAAAAAGAATTGACGGGTTTTGCCGTAACATCTGTGCATTTCGAAAAACAAAAGGTTATGGGGCAAAGGTGACAGAGCGGTTCTTGAATGAGTTGCTTGTGGTTTGTAAAAAAGAATCTGAAAAAAATTGTTGACAAATTAGAGAAAGTATGGTAAATTATATTTGGGGTTAGTAATGACTAACTCTAAATATTGACACAAAAGTTAGTTTTAACTAACTGATTATTTTGTATAAGAAAGAGAATCTGAGTTAAACTAAGGTGAGGTGAGATTTATGGAAGCGAAAATTGCATATCATTGTGCGCCGGCACTGGCGGGAATAAAGCCTGCCAACATTGTGAATGTTCCGAAATCCGTATCTGTGGATATCCATAGCGAAATAGAAAAGCTTAATGGAAAAATGAATGTTAAGGACATCTTTTTCGAAATAATTTTTGAATGTGAAAAACGTATTATTCTTATGGTTTACAGACGGGAGCTTCTTGAAAAAACCTTGTCCGAAAAAGCAATAAAATGTTTTTTGTGTTCATTCGGATATCCTCATCAGGTTACTGTGGAAGGGCATATTGCTTTTTTGCGGGAACGTCTCAAAAACCGTGAATTTCCTCACGAAATAGGTGCATTTCTGGGTTATCCTATTCATGATATACAGGGCTTTCTTTATCAGAAGGATGAAGGATGCTTGCTGTGTGGCGAATGGAAGGTTTACAAGAATCCTGAGAAGGCAAAGCTTCTTTTTAAAAGATTTGAAGCTTGCCGAAGTGCTCTTGTGAGACGTGTTATGCGGGGAGAATCCCTGCAACAGATTTTCTGTGCGGCGTAATCATATGCGGACATACGCATTTGATAAATTTCTCCGGGGAGCAGTCTATGTCAGGCAGCTCCCCAACCCCTACATAAAAATCAACCCCACCCCTCAAGATTGAGGGGCAGGGGAGTTGAAGTGTGTGTTAGCACACTTTTTTATTACAGACCTTGTTGGTTGTGGAGCAAAAGCTTTTACAAAATCTCAAAATGATTTTTGTGGCTTTTGAGAATACCTTCCTTGCGCAGCTTGCTTATTTCGGCGGAAAGTCCGCTTCGGTCAACCTCAAGATAATCAGCAAGCTCCTGACGGTCATAGGGAATATCAAAGCTGTGCGAGCCGACCTTGTGTGATTGTTGATTCAGATATTCAAGAAGCTTTTCACGAGTGCTGCGCTTTGATGTTATTCTCAGCTTGCGGTGAAAGATTATGTTTTTTTCTGCAATGCTTTTCATAAGATTATATATTATCCTGGAATGAAATTCGCAGGCGTTGCAACAGGAATGGAGAGTACGGCTGCAGCTGATGAACATAATCTCACAGTCATCGGCTGCTACAACGTCAAGGGGCAGTGAAACAAGTCCTGCACAAGCAAAAGCTTCTGCAAAAAGCTGTGATGGAAGAAGCTTGGCAACAATTGTGCGGTTCCCCATATAGTCAGTGTGCATAATCTGTACTGCTCCTGAAAGAACGATACCGAATTCTCTTGCCGGGTCGCCCTCGGACATTACAAGAGCTTTCTTTGAATATCTTGCTGTTCTCGCCCCCAGACAACTCAAAAGAGCGGTTAGGTCAGTTTCCCTTATGTTTTCAAAAAGGGGACTTTTTTTCAGAATATTAAAATATTTTTCCATTTTGTGCTCCTTTTGTTGAAAATTCAACATACTTTGTGATTCAAGTATACTATAATAAACACAAGAAATCAAGATAAAATTTTATTTCAGTAGAAAGGCTGTGAAAATATATGCTGAAGGTTGCATTTTTTGATACAAAACCATATGACAAACCGGCTTTTCAAAAATACGGTGATGAAAAAAATATAAAGTTCAAGTTTTTTGAAACAAAGCTCAATGAAGATACGGTTGATCTGGCTCAGGGTTATGATGCGGTTTGTGTTTTTGTGAACGATACGGTGAACAAAGAAGTGATTGACCGCTTGTATGAGCTTGGGGTAAAGACGGTTGCTCTCAGGTGTGCCGGCTTCAATAATGTGGATATGAAGCACGCTTTCGGAAAGGTGCATATTGTGAGAGTTCCTGCTTATTCGCCTTATGCGGTGGCAGAACACGCAATAGCAATGCTTCTCACCTCGGTACGGCGTATACACAAGGCGTACATCCGCACAAGGGACTTCAACTTCAGTCTCAGCGGAATGACGGGCTTTGACCTTCATGGCAAAACCGTGGGCGTAATCGGAACGGGAAGAATTGGGAGAGTGTTCATTGATATTTGTCGAGGCTTCGGGATGAAGGTTCTTGCTTATGACAAGTTTCCGGCAGAAGGTCTTGATAATGGTGACACAGTGAGGTACACGAAGCTGGATGAACTGTTTGAAAAGAGCGACATAATTTCACTCCATTGCCCCTTGACCGAAGAAACATATCATATTATCAACCGTGATTCTCTGGAAAAGTGCAAAAAGGGTGTTGTTCTCGTAAATACCTCCAGAGGTGCATTGGTTGATGCGGAAGCACTTCTGGATGCAATAAAGGCGAAAAAAGTAGGCGCAGCCTGCCTTGATGTATACGAAGAAGAAGCAGATGTATTTTTCGAAGATTTTTCGGGTCACATTATTCAGGATGATGTTCTTGCGAGACTTATTTCAATGCCCAATGTAATCGTTTCATCACATCAGGCTTTTCTTACGGAGGAGGCTTTGAATAACATTGCTGAAACAACTGTGCAAAATATTACGGAGGTATTCGGCGGCGGAAGATGTGCAAACGAAATGTGTTACAGAAGTAATGGGGCAGAGGATTGCAAAAATTGCAAGTGCTTTTAAATCGGGTTAAGTAAAGATAGCAGAAAGGAAGAAAGAATTTGATTAGAAAAATTATAAAGATAGATGAAGAAAAATGTAATGGTTGCGGTGCTTGTGCTGCGGCGTGCCATGAGGGTGCAATTGAAATGATAAACGGCAAGGCAAAGCTCACCCGTGAGGATTATTGTGACGGGCTGGGAGATTGTCTTCCGACATGTCCGGCAGATGCTATATCCTTTGAAGAGCGTGAAGCACCTGCATATGATGAGGAGGCAGTCCGTCAGGCAAAAATTCAAAAGCAAGGCGTCAAGCTTCCTTGCGGTTGTCCGGGTACACAATCAAAGGCGATACACAGAGAGACGGTTCAGCCTTCGGAGAATGAGAATGTCACAAGCCAGCTTTCTCAATGGCCTGTGCAGATTAAGCTTGTTCCGGTTAATGCACCATATTTTGAAAAGGCAAATCTGCTTGTTGCGGCAGATTGTTCGGCTTATGCTTACGGCAATTTCCACCGTGATTTTATACGAAACCGTGTGACGCTCATTGGTTGCCCCAAGCTTGATGAGGGAGATTACACCGAAAAGCTGACAGCTATTATTGCAAACAACAACATAAAAAGTCTCACGGTGGTGAGAATGGAGGTTCCTTGCTGCGGCGGGATTGAAAATGCGGCAAAGAATGCATTGAAAGCAAGCGGAAAGTTTATTCCATGGAATGTGGTTACAATTTCAACTGACGGCAGAATTTTAGATTAAATTTGCTATTGAAAAAATGCTTTTCTTGTGCTAATATAGTTAGGTAGAAATTTTGACGGAAAGAGGAATTTTAGAATGTTTATTACAGATGACATAAAATACATTGGTGTCAATGACCACAAGCTTGATTTGTTTGAGGGTCAGTATATTGTTCCGAATGGTATGGCATACAACTCTTATGTGATTCTTGACGAAAAAATTGCGATTATGGATTCGGTTGATGCCGGTTTCACCGAGGATTGGTTCAGGAATATAAAACTTGCGTTGGACGGAAAAAATCCCGATTACCTTGTTGTTCAGCATATGGAGCCTGACCATTCCGCAAATATCTTTAACTTTGCAACGGAATATCCGTCGGCAAAAATTGTTTCATCCGCAAAATCTTTTGTTATGATGAAACAGTTCTTCGGAACGGATTTTGCAGACCGTCAGATTGTTGTAGGTGACGGCGATACCTTGTGCCTCGGAAAGCACAACCTTACCTTCCTTACTGCACCGATGGTACATTGGCCTGAGGTTATTGTGACATATGACAGCACGGACAAGGTTCTTTTCTCTGCAGACGCTTTTGGCAAGTTCGGTGCACTGGACACAGATGAAGATTGGGCTTGTGAGGCCAGACGTTATTACATCGGAATTGTGGGAAAGTATGGCACTCAGGTTCAGGCTCTTCTCAAAAAAGCTGCAGATATTGACATAAAAACTATTTGCCCTCTTCACGGACCTGTTCTCAATGAAAACCTCGGATATTATCTTGACCTTTACAACACGTGGTCAAGCTACGGTGTTGAGACAGATGGTGTTGTGATTGCTTATACCTCGGTTTACGGCAACACAAAAAAGGCGGTTCAATACCTTGCGGAAAAGCTCAAAGAAAAGGGCTGTGCCAAGGTTGCGGTGAACGACCTTGCGAGATGCGATATGGCTGAGGCGGTGGAAGATGCGTTCCGTTATGGAAAGCTTGTTCTTGCGACGACCACATATAATAATGATGTATTTCCCTTTATGAGAGAATTCATAAATCATCTGATAGAACGTAATTTCCAGAACAAAACTGTTGGTATGATTGAAAACGGAACATGGGCACCCAATGCGGTGAAGACAATGTGTTCGATGCTTGAAAAGAGCAAGAATATAACATACTGCGAAAATAATGTGAAGATTTTGTCTGCAATGACGGATGAAAACAAGGCTCAGCTTGATGCACTTGCGGAAGAATTGGTATAAAACAGAAAAAGACGTGGCGACACGTCTTTTTTTTGATATTTTAATATGGCGGAGGATTGATGAAAAGAACCATTCTGCCGATTTCTGACCTCACTTTTTCGGAGTCGAGGTTGCTAAAAATCAGAGTTTTAATTCTTTCCAACATTTCAACAGCCAGGTCTTGGGTGATTTGTCGCAACACTTCGGGGTGAAGTTCAAGATATTTATCAATTGAGGTTCGTATTGCTGATTCCATCAAGCCTTCATTGATGTTTTCGTGCATAGTTCTCACTCCTAAAAAAAATGTGCCGCCGGAGCGACACATCAAAAAACGTATCACTTCGACTTGTTCTGCGACAAACAATTTTAACCATAGCGACTAAAAGTGCCGAAGTTACGCTTTTTACGTATAGCATCGCCACTATGGCTTTAAATTATTTGTCGCAAAAAGTATAATACCATATTTTTGAATGTTTGTCCATACTTTTTCTTGAATTTGCATATTAACTTTGATTGTGTGGAAAACTGTGTCAAAAGGTGGTTTCGGCGGTGAAAATTAAAGAATTTTTGAAGCGGTTGATTAGTGATGTGCGCACAAGGGTCAGGGTGGTGCTTCTTGGCTCGGTTTCTCTCAATCTTGTTTATGTCATTTCCCTGATTGCTTCGGGAATTTTTTTTCGTGCACTTTGGTTCTATGCTTTGGCGGCTTATTATATATTCCTCATCATAATGAGGGTTTTTATCTTTCGTGAGACGGCAAAGGCAATACCCGGGAAAGACCTTTTGTGGGAGTTCAGGCGTTATCGTTTTTGCGGCGTTCTTCTGCTTTTTATGAATATTGCTCTCGGGGTACTGGTGTTTTTTGTTGTTTACAGAAACAGAGTGCTTCAGCGAAGTACACTTCATACGGTGGTTATGTCTTCCTATACGGTTGCGGCAACAATCTGGGCGGTCACGAATACCATAAAATACAGAAAATACGAAAGTCCTCTTCTGTCTGCTGCAAAAGCAATCAGCCTTGCATCGGCGACGGTTTCGCTGTTGTCCCTTGTGTCTGTTTTCGGATATGGTGAAGAAGGCTTTGGCAGATGGACTGCAGCGGCAATTGGAGTGGCGGTGTTGCTTTTTGTTCTTGGAATGGCTGTTTTTATGATTGTCAGAGCGAACAGGGAAATTGGGAAAATTTTGATTAAAAATGATTGACATAGATGCGAGGAAATGATAAACTATACTTTATAATGCTTTTCGATATTTCAAAACTTGCGGAGATATGACTTATGAATATTATTGTTGTTGGGTTGGGCAAGGTCGGTGAGAAGATTACCGAGCTTCTGACCCGTGAGGAAAATCATAATATTACTGTTGTGGATATAAGACAAAGTATTCTTCAGGATACGGTGAATTCCTATGATGTTATGGGAGTTTCGGGCAGCGGTGCAAGCAACGAGATTCTCAGCGAAGCCGGAGTTGAAACGGCTGATATTCTTATTGCTGTTACGGGGTCAGACGAGCTGAATCTTTTGACCTGTCTGATTGCAAGAAAGCTGAACTCCAATTGCAGTACCATTGCACGTGTGAGAAACCCTGAATACAACAAGGAAATTCACCTCATAAAAGAAGAGCTGGGACTTGCTATGGTCATCAACCCTGAGCTTACGGCGGCAGGGGAAATGGCACGTGCTCTCAGGTTTCCTTCGGCTATTCAAATTGATACTTTTGCAAAGGGCAGGGTGGAAATCCTCAAGTTCAAAATTCAGCCAAAATCTCCCTTGAATGACCTTAGACTTGCGGATATAGGCAGCAGATTGGGAGCCAATATTCTTATTTGCGGTGTTGAACGCGGAGATGAGGCTTTTATTCCCGGCGGTGACTTCATGCTGAAGGAGGGAGATTTCATCAGCATTGTGGCTACCATAAAGGATGCCACAGACTTCATAAAAAAGGTTGACATCAAAACCAACAAGGTGAAGGATTGCATTATTGTAGGCGGAGGTACTACGGCTGTTTATCTGGCGCATAATCTCATAAAGTCCAGTATTGATGTGAAAATTATTGAGCAGAACCCCGTACGTGCAGAATTTCTTTCAAGTATTTTGCCCAAAGCAGATATTATCAACGGTGACGGCACAGAAAACCGTCTTCTTCTTGAAGAGGGAATTGAAAATGCGGAGGCTTTTGTGGCTCTTACCAATATAGATGAAGAAAATGTTATGCTTGCACTTTATGCAAAGACAAAAACTGACGGAAAGGTTATCACAAAGATAAATCGTATAGGATATGATGAAGTTATAAGAAATCTTGGTCTTGATACAATAATTTATCCGAAGGATATTACGGCTGAATATATTGTTCGTTTTGTGCGTGCAAAAAATAATTCTATCGGAAGCAATATTGAAACAATGCACTATATTTTTGATGGAAAGGCAGAGGCTCTGGAATTCAGAATTGCAAAGGGCTCACCTATTTCCAATCAGAAAATTGAAACTCTTTCGCTCAAAAAGGGAATCCTTATTGCCTGCATAAACCGAAAAGGCACTATAATCACTCCTCGTGGCAAGGATGTTATTCTTCCGGGAGATACGGTTATTGTTGTGACTTCTCACAAGGGCTTCAAGGATATTAGTGATATATTGAGGTAGGATATGAATTACAGAATTATTTCTTATGTGCTTGGGTGTGTACTTAATATTGAAGCGGTTGCGATGCTGCTGCCGTTTCTTTGTTCTTTGGTTTATAACGAAGGGGACAAGTGGGTTTTTCCTCTTTGTGCGGCAATTTGTCTGATTGTGGGTATACCGCTTATCTGCGCAAAGCCGAAGGACAAGACTATGTTTGCAAAAGAGGGCTTTGTGGCTGTTGCACTCAGTTGGATTGCTCTAAGTATTTTTGGGGCGCTTCCGTTTTTGTTCTCGGGAAGCATAAAAAGCTTTACGGATGCATTTTTTGAGACGGCTTCAGGTTTTACTACAACGGGGGCATCGGTTGTTCCTGACCTTAATGTTATTCCGAAGTCGGTTCTTTTTTGGCGGAGCTTCACTCACTGGATTGGCGGCATGGGCGTTCTGGTGTTTCTGGTTGCACTCCTTCCTATGTCGGGCGGAAGCAATCTTCACCTTATACGTGCGGAAAGTCCCGGACCTTCTGTGGGCAAGCTGGTGCCAAGAGTGAGGACAACGGCGAAAATTCTTTACGGAATTTATATTTTTATGACCGTAATGGAATTTGTCTTGCTTATACTTGGGGGACTTGATTGGTTTTCTGCCGCAACACTTACCTTTGGTACGGCAGGTACAGGTGGTTTTGGCGTACTTAACACAAGTATTATGGAATATTCGGAATATGTGCAGATTGTGATAACTGTTTTTATGATATTGTTTGGTATAGATTTTTCCTTCTATTATCTCTTGTTGCTCAGAAAAAACAAGAGTGCATTCAAAATGGAGGAGGTCTGGATTTATCTGGGTATTATTGCGGTGTCTGTGTTCATTGTTTTCTTCAACATTCGCTCTGCTTTTTCGGCTACGGGCGATGCTCTGAGACACAGTGCATTTCAGGTGGCTTCCATTATAACAACAACAGGTTTTTCGACGGTTGATTTTGATTTGTGGCCGCAGCTTTCCAAGACGGTGCTTGTGATACTTATGTTCTGCGGTGCCTGTGCAGGTAGTACGGGCGGTGGAATAAAGGTTTCCAGAATTGTTATCCTGATTAAGAGTATTATAAAGGAAATAAAGGTTCTTGCTCATCCAAAGAGTGTTGTGAAGGTGAAAATGAATGGAAAGGCTCTGGAACACGAAATCCTGAGGGGGGTCAATGTGTTTTTTGCCTCTTATATGCTGGTTTTTGTTGCCGCACTTTTGCTTATCAGTGTGGATAATATGGATTTTACAACAAACTTTACGGCGGTTGTGGCAACTCTCAGCAATATAGGTCCGGGTCTTTCGGCTGTTGGACCTACCTGTAATTTTTCAGGTTATTCTACGGTTTCTACTGTTGTACTGACTCTTACTATGATAATCGGCAGACTGGAAATATTCCCAATGCTGATGCTTTTGTCAAGAAAAACATGGAAAAAATAGGCAAACGGGGCTGTGTAAAATGGTCTTTTGGGGACGGGACGGAAACCGTCCCTTACATATATTTGAACACGTTTTTGTGATTCAATTTGCGGGGTTCGGTTTTCAAGCCGAACCGTTTTTTTTATTTTGGTACATTTTCATTTTGCTTTTTCTGTATTCTTTGCCAGTTGTAAAAACCATAAAGGTCGTTGACAAGAAACATTACGAAACAGAATATCATCGGAAGATAAGAAATATCCGAAAGTGAGGCAAGTACCCAGAGTACAATCAGCACTATATCGTTGGCGGCATATGCCAAGGCATAGTAGGGACTTCGGCAATAGGTCAGATAGGATGCCGCAAAGCTTGTGGTGATTGATATTGTACTGAAAAGCAGATTGGCATTGCCCAAGGCTTTCAATATATAATAAAATACAAGGGTTGTAATTGCTGAAAGAACTGTCATAATTATGAATTGTTTTTTGCTTAGCCTTGCGACGGTGACTTCCTTTGTGTCCTTGTAGGGATTTTTTAGCCATGAGATGACCGACATCATAATAGTAGTCGGTGAAACGCTTTTGCGTTTTTTGTTTGCGATATATCGCAAACTCCTTTGAAAACTGTGGTTTTCAAAGACCGACACTATTGCAATCATGCGTGGCTTTCAAGCTAGTAGCT
>SVKC01000047.1 GCA_015068655.1 Oscillospiraceae bacterium | reverse complement strand
GTGAAACGATTAAACTCAGCGATATAAATTCCTGACGGAATTTGCGATATACCTTGCGGTGCGATATATTACTTCGTAATGCGATATGTGCCTACGGCACGAGAATAAGGAATTTATATCATATCGCTTTGCTTGCAAAATATCGCAATCTAACTTTAGTGAGATTATATCGCACGAGCGTGAGCGAGTATATCGCCAAAAGCTTGGCATCTAAATTGTGCACAAATTCTAAAATAACAGAAAATTGTTCAAGGGGTTATAGAATATGACTCGTCTGATAAAAATGGAGGATAATAAATATGTTTGATGTTTCAAAAATTGACAGTAATTTTGCAATAGAAACTAAAATAGAAAAAGATGATATTAAGTTTTTCAGTATTGATAATGAGCCGTTTAAGATTTATGGTGTTTTCAAGGAAAACGGCAAATATAGACGTATGCCTGAAAGTATTGCCAAAAAGGTTAGTGAAGGAGTATATGAACTACATTCAAATACTGCAGGCGGTAGAGTTAGATTTGTTACAGACAGCCCATATATTGCTATCCATTCTGTAATGGATGGTTTGTGCAAAATGCCGCACTTTGCATTAACCGGTTCTATTGGTTTTGATTTATATGAGGACAATCAATATATTAAATCATTTGTTCCTCCATATGATATAGAAAGCGGATATGAAGGGATTATAGAATTTGAAAAAAATATACAAAGAGAAATAACAATAAATTTCCCTTTATATTCAAATGTTAAAGAGTTGCATATAGGTCTAAAGGACGGTTCAACACTGAAGGAGGCAGAACCATATAAGAATACAAAACCTATTGTATATTATGGTTCATCGATAACACAAGGAGGATGTGCATCAAGACCGGGAATGAGTTATCAGGCAATTATTTCGAGAAATTTTGATTATGATTACATAAATCTAGGTTTTTCAGGAAATGCAAAGGCAGAAGATGAGATGATAGATTATATTAAAAATTTGGATATGTCTGTTTTTGTTTATGATTACGACTATAATGCTCCAACCATTGAGCATCTTGAAAAAACACATGAGAAAATGTTTAAAGTAATCAGAAATAATCATCCGCTTTTGCCTGTGATAATGATGTCACGTCCCAAGCATTTTTTGACTGAGGACGAAAAAAAGAGACGAAGCATAATTGAAGCAACATATCAAAATGCAGTTTTGGCGGGGGACAAAAATGTATATTTTGTCGGTGGTGAGGCTTTGACAGAGCTTTGTATGGATTCGGGAACCGTAGACAATTGTCATCCGACAGATTTTGGATTTGCATCTATGGCTGAAGCATTGACAAAAGTTTTTATTCGCTACAATCTCTAAATTGTTTGTGTTCGTGAGAAAAAGCAGACAATTAACAGAGAAATATATAAAACTATGTAAGAATAGATACTTACAAGAGGTGTGAAGAAAGAATTATGTATAAATATTTATTATGGGATATAGACGGAACTGTACTGAATTTTCTCGCATCTGAGGCTTATGCAATACGAGCTTTGTTCAAAAAGTATAATATTGGTGAATGCAATGATGAAATGATAAAAATGTATTCGGAAATAAATTTAAAATACTGGCAGAAGCTTGAAAGGAATGAGCTCACCAAGACTGAAATCCTGATTGAAAGGTTTCGGGAGTTTTTTGGAAAAATAGGCGTGGACACAACCATTGCAGAAGAGTTTAACGAGGAGTATCAGGTTACACTTGGTGATTATATAGAATTTATTGATAAAGCAGAAGAGATACTTCTTTCGCAGAAAGGAAAGTATACTCTTGTTGCCGTCACAAATGGCACAAAGGTTGCACAGGAAAAGAAATTGCGCCTTTCAGGATTGAATGAGGTTTTTGATGCAATTTTTATATCAGAGAATGTTGGAGCCGAAAAACCCAACAAGGCATATTTTGATTATGTCTTCGAAAAACTCGGCATAACAAACAAAAGCGAGGTGCTCCTGATAGGTGATTCACTTACAAGCGATATGAGGGGAGGCGTTATTGCGGGAGTGGATACTTGTTGGTTTAATCCGACCCACAAGCCTAATACTATAGGCATTCCTGTTACGTATGAAATAGATGATCTCGGTGGAATTATAGAAATTGTTCGTCGAGTTTGATTATTGCAATAGTAAGAAAAGGAGAAAAAACATTATGAATATTGTTGTAGTAGGGAGTATTAATACCGATCTTGTAATTAATACAAATCGTGTACCAAAAATCGGAGAAACAATATCAGGAAACGGGTTCGCTGTTAACTGCGGCGGCAAAGGTGTAAATCAAGCGGTTGCAGCAGCAAAGCTTGGTGGAAATATTACTTTTATTGGTGCGGCAGGTAACGATGAAAATGGTAATATTTCAATCAAGAATCTTGAAAATAACGGAATTGACACAAAGTGCATTGCTCGAACCAATACAAATACGGGAGTTGCTGTAATAACTGTTTGTAATGGCGACAACTGTATTATCCTTGATTCCGGAGCAAATAATCTGGTGTCTAAAGAACTTATAGATAGAAATAAGGATGTTATTTTGTCGGCTGATGCTGTTGTTATGCAACTTGAAATTCCAATTGAAACCGTTACGTATGTGGCAAAAATAGCACATTCAGCAGGGGTAAAGGTAATATTAAATCCGGCACCAATTGTTGAGTTGCCTTCGGAATTGCTTCAAAACACGGATGTTTTTATCCTAAACGAAACAGAAGCGGAATTTGTTACGAAAGTATCTCCTGACACATATGAAAACCGCCAAAAATGTATGAACATATTAAAAGAATATGGAATAGGCACCATTGTTTTGACCTTAGGAGCGGACGGGGCAGTGTACACAGATGAAAATGATATAAAGCATCAAAAAGCATTTAAAGCTGAAGTGGTGGATACAACAGCTGCAGGTGATACATTTATTGGAGCATTTTGTATGAAAATGAATGAGGGTATTGAAACTGCTATGAAATATGCAACAGCAGCATCTTCAATTACTGTCAGCAGAAAGGGTGCGAGCAAATCAATTCCTTCGGGAGCAGAGGTTGATGAACTGTTGAAAAGTATAGGTTAATATAAGTTTGAAAAAGATGTTTTAATATATTAAAGGAGGAAATAAAAATGATTTGTCAAAGATGTGGAAAGGAAATTCAACCAGGCAGTGCATTCTGTGAGAATTGTGGAAATCCGACTCAAAGTAATGCGGTGAATACATATAATAGCGGTGTTCAGCAAATGCCGGTGCAACAGCCAAAAAAGAAAAGTAAGACATGGCTCTTTGTACTTCTGGGGCTTCTTGGAGTGGCTATTATAGGGGTTATTCTTGTCGTTGTGGTTGTAGCGATTATTATTTTTGCAAGCAACAGCAGCAGTTTTTCTTTTGAGAGAGATGGCGTAGGTGTTGTTGAAATGCAGGAGGAAGACGAAAGTGCATCAGTATATGAAGAACGTGAAGAATCAAATTCATATGAAGAATATGGTACCGGTAGCAATCAATACTTTTTCCCTTCCGACAAAAAACAAATAACATTTTCTATACTTGATGAATATTCACAGGATGAGATTGCGATTATAAGAAACGAAATATATGCACGACATGGCTATGTATTCCAGCTTGAACAGTATGCAAGATATTTTGAGAGCAAGGAATGGTACAGCCCCAATCCTTATTTTGATGAATCGGTATTCTCTGAATTGGAAAAGGATAATATTGATACCATAATCGAATATGAAACAGGAAAGGGCTGGAGATAAAGTGAAAAGATTTCTTGTGATAACAGTTCTTTGTATGTTTGTTTTCAGCGGCTGCTCTGTAGTGAAGATTTCGCCCATAGAAAAGGGGAAAGAAATTATAGAGAAGAAGCTGAGTGAAAAGGATGTGATACCTGTTCAGGAAACTGCTCAAGAACCGAAGGCGGAAAAGCCTGAAGTGAAACCGCCTCTTTTTGGAAAGGTAATTGTGGTGGATGCAGGACACGGAAAGAACAGCTTCAACAAGCAGGAGCCTATTGCACCGGGAAGCAGTACCACGAAAATTGCCTTTGCAGATGGAACAAGGGGTAAGAATCAAACAGAGGAACAGCTCAATCTGAAGGTTTCGAAAAAACTTCAGGAATTATTGTTGAATCTTGGAGCAGAGGTACATATGACGAGAACGGAGCATGAGTCGGATATGACCAATGTGGACAGAGCAGTTTTCGCCAATGATTTGAATGCTGATTTGTCAGTGAAAATCCATGCCGACGGCAACAACAGTCCAAGCGCAAAAGGCATTTCAATGCTCGTACCTTCTAATAATTATGTTCCTGCAGCGGTTTATGAAGAGAGTGCAGTTG
Source organism: Oscillospiraceae bacterium (assembly GCA_015068655.1). Classification (GTDB taxonomy): domain Bacteria; phylum Bacillota; class Clostridia; order Monoglobales; family Monoglobaceae; genus SIG440. Next base: position 9,857 of record SVKC01000047.1, on the reverse strand, counting down.
CGGGTGCCATAATTCTTGATGAGGTCGTTGCTGCAACGGGCGGAATTAACCGAGGAGTTGTGAAACGTAACGATCTTACGGGTTTCAACTGGAGCACTGTTCCGATTATCCTTCTTGAAATGGGTTTTATGACAAATCCTGAAGAAGATGCTTTGCTGGAAACAGAGGCTTATCAGCAAAAGGTTGCACAGGGTCTTGCAAACGGAATTGTAAAATATTTTGAAAGCAAATAGAATTAAACAATCAAGAATTCATGGATGCTTCCCTGCATACTGCAGGAGGCATCCTTTTTAAAATTGTACAATTTGCGGTAAATTCTTCTTAAAAAGCCCTTGACACGGGGCTTTTTTTTAAGTATACTAAAAACAATGGTTTATTGCGTAAACTGGAAGGTTATGTCTGCGGTTTTGCGATAAGACATAAGTTTTTTTCTGTTTTTTAGCGGAACTGCAAAAGTCAGGGCTTTTGTGTGAATATAATTTGAAGGGAATGGATAATTTGGCTAAGGAAAAGAAATTGGTAGAAGAAATTACATCTATGAGTGAGGATTTTGCTCAATGGTATACAGATATTGTAAAAAAAGCAAAACTGGTTGATTATTCGGGTATTCGAGGCTGTATGGTAATTCAGCCTTACGGTTATGCTATCTGGGAGAATATTCAAAAAGAGCTTGACCGTCGTTTTAAGGAAACAGGACACGAGAATGTTTATATGCCTATGTTTATCCCCGAGAGCCTTCTCCAAAAGGAAAAAGACCATGTTGAAGGTTTTGCTCCTGAGGTTGCATGGGTTACTCATGGCGGAACTGAAAAGCTTACGGAAAGAATGTGCGTGCGTCCCACTTCTGAAACGCTTTTCTGCGACCATTATGCGAACGAGATTCATTCGTACAGAGACCTTCCGAAGCTTTATAATCAGTGGTGCAGTGTTGTGAGATGGGAGAAAACTACACGTCCTTTCCTCAGAACAATGGAATTCTTGTGGCAGGAGGGGCATACTGCTCATGCCACTGCAGAAGAGGCTCAGGAGGAAACACTCCGTATGCTTAATGTTTATGCTGATTTCTGTGAAAAGGAACTGGCTATTCCTGTTGTAAAGGGAAGAAAAACCGATAAAGAAAAATTTGCAGGTGCTGAGGCTACATACACCATTGAAAGCCTTATGCATGACGGCAAGGCTCTCCAATCGGGTACAAGCCATTATTTCGGTGACGGCTTTGCAAAGGCTTTTGATATTCAATATACAGGCGAGGATAATGAACTTCATTATGTTCATCAGACTTCCTGGGGTATGACAACACGTATGATTGGTGCTATTATTATGGTTCACGGCGATGATGCAGGTCTCAAGCTGCCTCCTAGAATTGCTCCTGTTCAGGCGGTTATTGTTCCTATTGCTCAGCATAAGGAAGGGGTTCTTGAAAAAGCAGAGGAGCTCAGAGTTCAGCTTGCGGCAAAATTCAGAGTTAAGCTTGATTCAAGTGACAAGTCTCCGGGTTGGAAGTTCAGTGAATATGAAATGAAGGGTGTTCCCCTCAGAATAGAAATCGGTCCTAAGGATATTGAAAACAATCAGGCTGTTCTGGTAAGCCGTACAACAAGAGAAAAGTTCTTTGTATCTCTTGATAACATTGAAGAAGAGGTTGCAAAGCATCTTGATATGATTCAGCAGGAAATGTTTGATGCGGCTCTGAAAAATCGTGAAGAGAAAACATCTGTTGCTGTTTCATATGATGAATTTAAGGACATTGTTGACAACAAAGGCGGATTTGTCAAGGCTATGTGGTGCGGAGATGTTGCTTGCGAAGAGCAGATTAAGGCTGATACTTCCGCAACTTCACGCTGTATGCCTTTCGAACAGGAACAGCTTTCGGATAAGTGTGTTTGCTGCGGTAAGCCTGCAAGGAAGATGGTTTATTGGGGCAAGGCGTACTAAATTTTTCTTGAGAATATAAAAAGGAGGAAAAAGATTTGTTTGACGGCTTCTATCAATCAATGATTAATCAGGTTGCGTTAATCGGTCTGTCGGATATTGTTGACATTGCGATTATCACTTTTATAATTTACAAGGCATTGAAGTTTATTCGCGATACGAGAGCGGTTCAGCTTCTCAAAGGTGTTATTGTTCTTATTGTCGTCATGCAGGTCAGCCAGCTGGTCAAACTTCATACCGTACATTACCTTTTGAGCAGTGCGATGCAGCTCGGGCTTATTTCCATTATAGTTGTTTTTCAGCCTGAACTCAGAAGAGCTCTTGAACAAATGGGAAGAACCTCTATGGGGCAATGGTTCAACTTTGATGAACGTACGGATGATGTGGAAAAGGAAAAGATTATTTCCGAAATCAAGGACAGTTGTGCAAGCATGTCAAAAAGCCGTATCGGTGCTTTGATTGTTATGGAGCGTGAAATCAAAATCGGTGATATTGTCGGTACGGGCATTAATCTCAATGCTGACGTTACGGCAGAACTCCTTATTAATATTTTTATACCCAAAACGCCTCTTCATGACGGGGCTGTGATTATCCGTGACAACAAAATTGAGGCGGCAAGCTGTTTCCTTCCTTTGTCACAGAATCCCAATGTCAGCAAGGAGCTTGGTACACGCCATCGTGCAGGATTGGGTATGTCTGAGGAAGCAGATTCGGTGGTTGTGATTGTTTCTGAGGAAACAGGTAAGATTTCAATTGCCTGCGGCGGTGAGTTGAATATGGATTTGACTCCTGATGAGCTTGAAAATCAGCTTATGATACTTTTTGATGTAAAGAAAAAAGACAGTAAGTTTAAAAAGAACATTTTTGCCAGAAAGGAGAAGAACAAATGAAAGGTTTTTTTCCTAAAGATTCGGTATTGAAAATTGTTTCATTTATTATTGCAATTATTTTGTGGTTTTATGTTATTCTTGTTATTGACCCTTCGGTTGATATTGTGGTGAAGGATATTCCCTTGCGCTATTCAAATCAGGATGTGCTTGAAGAAAAGGGTTTAAGCGTTGTTATTGACCCCGATGCAACCGTTGAACTCAAAATAAGAGGTAGCAGAAAAAAGATTGCTAACATTGAAAATAAAAATATTTATGCAACGGTTGACCTTGCAAATATGAATTCTGTGGGAACCTTCAATCTTCCTATCAGTATTTCAATTCCTTATGAATATGAGGAAATTGTCAGCAAAAAGCCTAATAATGCGACTGTTGTGATTGATGAGATTTCTACTGCTGAAAGAAAGGTTAAAATCAAGACTGTGGGCAGTGTTGCAAATGGTTATATGGCAGGAACACCTGTTCATTCCGTTGAAAAGGTAACGTTGAAGGGTGCAAAGTCTATGGTTGAGCAGGTTTACGGTGTGGAAGCTATTCTGGATTTTGACAGCAGAACAGGTGAAATTAATGACCGTGAAAAGCTTTATTTCACTGACAGCAACGGAAAACGGATAGATGCTGATGATGTGGTTTATCAGGCGGTTTCTGTTGATGTGGATACTGTTGAAATAAACTGTCCGGTAATGAAACTTAAAACTGTTCCTGTGACTGTTGATGCAACCGGTCTTGGCGAGGACTACAAGCTTTTGCTTCAGCCTGCAAATGTGACTGTTTTTGCGGAAAATGAAATTCTTGCGGAACTTTCGGAAATTTCCGCAGGAGCAATTGATGTTGATTTGTTGACAACGGAAGGAACTCAGGTGCTTGAACTTCAAATTCCGGATGGTGTTTCTATGCGTGATGGTATAAAGAAGGTTACGGTTAAGGCTGAAAAGAGAGATTAATACGGGAGGAATTTCCATTTTGAAAAAGGTTATTGTCAGTGGCGTCAGGATGCCGGTGAGACATACCGAAGAAGAGCTTTTTGAAAAGGTTTCACGATCTTTGAAAAAAAACGGTGTATCTTGCGGTGATATGATGATTCAAAAAAAATCTCTTGATGCACGGCGAAAGTCGGATATTCACTTTCTTTATTCAGTGGTAGCTGAAGCGGATTCAAACAGAGATTGTGTTTCTGACCCCAATATACGTTTTTTTGAGGATGAACCGCCTATCAGGCTTGATGCTTTGAAGGAGAATGCAGGAAAAAAGAAAAGGGTTGTTGTTGTGGGAAGCGGTCCGTGCGGTCTGTTTGCGGCATATGTTCTTGCGTACTGTGGTATGGAGGTTGCTGTTCTTGAAAGGGGCAGTGATGTTGATAGGAGAACTGAGAAGGTGGAGACTTTTTGGAAGACGGGCAAGCTTGATGAAAATACCAATATTCAGTTTGGAGAAGGCGGAGCAGGAACTTTTTCGGACGGAAAGTTGAACACTCGTATAGGAGACTCTTTGCAGAGATTTGTCCTTGAAACCTTTGTGAAATGCGGAGCGCCTAAAGATATTCTTTATCAGGCAAAGCCACATATCGGAACGGATTTTCTGAAAATTTGCGTAAAAAATCTGCGCAGAGAGATAGAGAGAATGGGTGGTCGGGTATTGTTCGACACCTGTATGACAGATATATTGATAAAAGACGGAATAATAAGCGGTATTGAGATTAACGGTGCATCGCAGATGGATTGTGATGCTCTTGTTCTTGCACCGGGACACAGTAGCAGAGATACTTATGAAATGCTATACCGACGAGGTGTTGCTTTGGAACAAAAGCCCTTTGCAGCCGGTGTAAGAGTGGAACACAGCCGTGAGTTTGTGAACAGATGTCAGTATGGGGATTTTTCGGATGCCGGGTATTTGCCTACAGCGGATTATCGCCTTGCATATAACGGCGAAAACCGGAGCTGTTACAGCTTTTGTATGTGTCCGGGTGGAACGGTGGTAAATGCGTCTTCGGAAGTCGGACATCTTGTTGTAAATGGAATGAGCTGTCATGACCGTATGGCAGATAATTCAAACAGTGCTTTGGTTGTTTCGGTGAGACCTGAAGATTTTGATGGTAATTCACCTCTTGCCGGTGTGGAATTTCAAAGAAAGTATGAGGCTTTGGCATACAAAATAGGAAATGGTCGCGGTCCTGTTCAGCTTGTGGAGGATTTTTTGAAAAACAGAGTATCCAGTAGGTTTGATGGTGTTTTTCCGTCTTTTACGGGTGAAACTGTTTTTGCAGATTTGAGAGAATGCTTGCCGGAGTTTGTTGCGGAAACTCTCAGGGATGGTATTGTTGACTTTGACAAAAAAATGAAAGGTTTCTCAGGAAATGGTTCTATTCTCACGGGAATAGAAATGAGAACATCTGCTCCGCTCAGGATAAGGCGGGATGAGAATTTTGAAAGTATAAGCCACAAGGGGCTTTTTCCTGCGGGTGAGGGTGCCGGATATGCCGGTGGTATTATGAGTGCCGCTGTAGATGGAATTAAGGTTGCGGTAAGTATTTTGAAATAGAAAAATATGGTATTGGCTTTCGGCTGTTTGCCAATATTTGGGGTCAAAAATAAATAATGGAATTTTTAACGGCGGTTGCAGCTTTCTGCAGCCGCCGTTCCTGTCTTAGCTTTTTTATAATTAAACATGGTATCGTTTGTTGCTGCTAATGTTAATGTAATAATAACAGCTAAGCCAATCTTTGATTTTGCCAACTCCCAAACATTTATCAGTTTTGGTGTAGAGTTCAAGAATGCATAAACGCATAGCCCTGCTTTCAAGTCCTATGAGGGGTACGGTAAGTTTAAAAGACAAAACGATAGAATGACGGAAAGAATAGGAATTATCGTAAGTGGTACAGAAGCAACTTTTACAGCGAAAAGGAACGCCTTTAACTTTAGAGTTATCGGCTTTTTGTACCGAATGCCTTTTCCATACGAGCAAGGGCTTCCTGAATATCATCATATTTTGAAGCATAACAAATTCTTATATATCCCTCTCCGTCAGGGCCGAAGGCATCTCCTGGCGATGTTACCACATGAGTTTTTTCAAGTATGTATTCTGCTGCTTTGCGGCTGTTCATTCCAAAGCCTGTAATGTTAGGAAATACATAAAATGCACCATTGGGGCAAAGACAGGAAAAACCATTGATTTTATTAAGTCCATCTACAATCAAATGTCTGTTTCTATCGTAGTATTTTACCATTTCCTGCACATCTTTTTCACCATTATATATTGCCTCAACGGCTGCAAGCTGCATTGGCTCCGGAACGCTTGCAATCATATTTTCGTGGAGCTTTACAAGGTTTTCCGTAATCTTTTCGTTGGCACATATATATCCAACTCTAAAGCCTGTCATAGCAAAGGTTTTTGAAAAACTGTTGATTGTTAAAACATAATCCTCAAGACCCTCAAAGGCGGCAAGGCTATGCTGATGAAAACCATCATATACAAGCATCTCGTAAGGCTCGTCGGATATTACAAAAATTTTATACTTTTTCACCAGTTCTGCTATTTTTAACAAATCTTCGTAATCAAGAACACCGCCGGTTGGGTTGGAAGGAGAGTTTATAATAATCAGCTTGGTTTTGTCAGAGATAAGAGGTTCAATAATATCGGCAGTCATTTTGAAATTGTTACTTTCGTCCACCTTGGCATAAACTGTTTTAGCGTTTACCATATCAATCTGACCTCGATAGTCGGGCCAGTTTGGCCCTTGAATAATAACCTCGTCCCCGGGATTTACAAGTGTTATCATTGAAAGCATTAGTGCTTGGGTTGCACCTGCAGTTACAATTAAATTTTTATCGGGATTACACTTGATGCCGTTTTCCTTCTCGAGTTTATAGGCAATTGCGTTACGTAGTTCTTTTATCCCTGCATTTGGTGTATATTTTGTTTTTTTCTCTTTTAAGCCTTTTATTCCCGCATCAATTATATGCTGAGGAGTTGTAAACCCTGGCTCACCTAATGTAAGATTAATTGCATCGGGATATTTTTTTGCAAGCTCAAACATTCTTCTTACGCCGCTTGGCAGTGCATTTTGAGAGGCTGTACTTAATATATTTCTACTTTCCATACTCGGTTATCCTTTCTTAAATTATTCATCTGTGTCCGGCAGGATTGCGGGGCTGAATTTATGTTCCATCAAAGAAACCATGGTGTGACTTTTCATGACACCCTTATTATTCTTTATACGCAGAATTTTTTCTTCAAGGGACTCTATGTCCTTTGCACAAATTTTAAGTATATAATCATACTCACCTGTGATAGAATAGCACTCCAACACATCAGGATCACTATTCGCATATTCCAGAAGCGATTTAATACTGTCTCCGTATTGCATAACTATAAAAACAAATGCAGTTATTGTTTTGCCCAACATTTTGGGATTTGTGACTATTGTAAAAAAGTCTATTATGCCGTCTTTTTGCATACGGAGAATTCTTTTGTTTACCGCCGGGATAGACAGATTAACAGAATTGCTGATTTCTGTTGTACTGGTGTTGGCGTTTTCAGAAAGAATTTTCAGAATTTTTTTGTCTGTTTTATCCATATAAACCCACCTTTGTTTTAAAATTAAACAAATTATAGCACATCAAAACAAAAATTCCAATACACTTAACAAAATAAGAGCGAATATTAACCAAAAAATTAAAATAATTTAATTTTGCTCAGATTACCTTTGCTTACCGTTAGGATATAAAAAATACCTGCCTTGGATTGAAGAGACGGGTATTCTGTTTGTTTTTTTCAGGTTGCAGCATATTCTCAAACAATAGCTCATATCTCTTAAAAAACAGTTTTGTCATTTTGATGTGTTTGCACGCTGTGCTTTTATATTTCGTGGCAAAGTATTATAATTCATCTGTTTTATAAATATTAGAAAATGGGTAAATTTTTCTTGCATTTTCAAATGTATTGTTGTATAATTGATAAATATGTAAGTAAGAGAGGATGATATCTTTATGGCAAATGAAAAAAGAAGCAGTTTTTCGGGAAAGCTGGGCTTCGTGCTTGCAGCAGCAGGCTCGGCTGTCGGTCTTGGAAATATATGGAGATTTCCTTACCTCGCGGCAAAGTATGGCGGCGGTATTTTTCTCCTTGTTTATCTTATCCTTGCGGTAACTCTCGGCTTTGCTCTTATGACGGCTGAAATCGCAATAGGAAGAAAAACAGGGCTTAGTGCTATTGAAGCATACAAAAAGCTTGACAAGCGTTTTGGATTTCTGGGATGGCTTGCGGCGCTTGTTCCTGTTATAATTCTGCCCTATTATTCGGTAATTGGTGGTTGGGTTACGAAATATCTTTTTGCATTTGTTTCGGGAAACGGAGCACAAACAGCGGCTGATGTTGCAACTTTTGTTGATGCAGAAGGTGCGACAAAGGCTGTATCGTTCTTTGAAAACTTTATCGGTACTGTACCTGCGGGACTTACGTATGCTGAAGGCTTTGGTGCGGTTTCACCATGGGAGCCGATTGGTTGGTTTATGCTGTTTATTGGTGCAACGGCACTCATTGTTTTTTTGGGTGTTGAAAAGGGTGTCGAGAAGGTAAGCAAAATTATGATGCCTGTCCTTGTGGTATTATCTATCGGAATTGCCATTTATGCTGTTTGCCTTCCAAATGCAATTGATGGCGTGAAATACTATCTCTTGCCGGATTTCAGCAAGTTCTCTGTCAAAACCGTTCTTGCGGCAATGGGTCAGCTTTTCTATTCAATGTCTCTTGCTATGGGTATAATGATAACTTACGGTTCATATATGAAAAAGGAAGTGAATCTTGAGTCATCAGTTTCTCAGATTGAAATATTTGACACGGGTATTGCTTTCCTCGCAGGTCTTATGATTATTCCGGCTGTATTTACATTCTCGGGCGGTACACCGGAAGCTCTCGGAAAAGGTCCCGGTCTTATGTTTGCAGTGCTTCCGAAGGTATTTGAAAAAATGTGGGGCGGTCAGGTAATCGGTACGGTATTCTTTTTGCTTGTTCTTTTTGCAGCTCTCACATCGTCTATTTCCCTTATGGAAACGGTTGTGTCCATTGTGTGTGACAAAGCAAAAATTAACAGAAAAGCATCGTGGCTTATTGTATTTGTGGGGGCTGTGATTATTGGTTTGCCGTCAATCCTCGGCTATAATGTTTGGGGAGAGGTGAAGATTATCGGAATGCAGTTCCTTGATTTCTTCGACTTCATAAGCAACAGTGTGCTTATGCCGATAGTGGCACTTATTACCTGTATCCTTGTTGGTTTTGTGATAAAGCCTCAGGCGATTATTGAAGAAGTTGAGCTTTCTGCAAAATTCAGAAGAAAAGCACTTTTTGTGTTTATTATCAAATACGCAGCACCGATTTGTATTATACTTATCCTTGTATCTTCGGTGCTTGATGCATTCGGTATTTTCAAGATATAATAAAAAAGGGGTTGTTGCTTGAAGTGACAACCCTTTCTCAAAGAGAAGGGGAAAGGATTAATGAAAAATAAGAAGATTGATATAATTAATGAGATTTTGAAGCATAAGATTATTGCAATTGTCAGAGGTGTAGAGAAGGAAAAGCTTATACCTCTTGCAGAAGCTATGTATGATGGCGGTGTAAGATTTCTTGAAATTACATATAGTGCCGACGGAAGTGTTTCCAATGCTGAAACGGCAGAAAGAATCAAGCTGCTTTGTGAGCATTTTGAAGGAAGAATGCTTATTGGAGCAGGAACAGTTCTTGATATTGAACAGGTGGAACTGACAAAAAAAGCAGGCGGAAGCTTTATTATTTCTCCCGATGCCTATGACGAGGTTATAAAGAAAACAAATGAGCTTGAAATGGTTTCAATTCCGGGCGTTTATACTCCTAGCGAAATCCGTGGAGCAGTCAGGGCGGGAGCAGATTTTGTTAAACTTTTCCCTGCAACTCAGCTGGGACCTGATTATATCAAGGCAATAAAAGCACCTCTTTCAAATATACGTTTGCTGGCAGTTGGAGGTGTAAATCCTGAAAATATGTCCGATTTTGAAAAAGCAGGGG
>SVKC01000001.1 GCA_015068655.1 Oscillospiraceae bacterium | reverse complement strand
ACTTTGAGATAGGCTACAGCGGCATTAAGCGGACGGAGAGCTGGAAATTGACAATGCGGATATCTATATTCTGAGCCGTGAAAAATCAGAAGAAGATATGGGTATTGTTGCAGATGATGGAATCACTTTCGGAAAAGGTATTGAGATTACATCGCCTGCAGGTGGAAAAATAGGCAAGAACTCTGACGATGAATACACTGTGGTTAAAAGGAACGGTGAGGTTGCAGATGAAATTGAAATCAGCAAGGTTTCAACCTCGGGCAACAAGGGCGGAGGCTCAAGCGGTAGTTCAAGTAATAGCTATACCGTAGGCGGTGCACCTATAAAGCCTATACCACGACCCGGTATATTGCCCACGGCAAAAACATTCGATGATGTTCATTCGATAAACCATTGGGCAAAAGCGAATGTTGACTATGTTCTGGAAAAGGGACTGATGAAAGGGGTTTCTGAAAATATGTTTGACCCCGAAGGAAATGTTACAAGAGCAATGCTTGTGACGGTTCTCTACCGCAACGAGGGCGAGCCTGCTGTGAATCGCAGTATATCCTTTGGTGACATTGATATGGGGGCATATTATGCAAATGCGGTATCCTGGGCAAAACAGAATGGAATTGTAGTGGGCATCACAGAAAATGAATTTGCACCTGATGAAAGTATTACACGCGAACAGATTGCGGCAATTATGTACAGATATGCAATCTATAAAGGAATGGAAGCGGTAACACTTGAAGAAAATCTTCATTTTGAAGACAGTGACAAGATTTCTGAGTACGCAGTTTCGGCAATGAATTGGGCTGTTGGAAGCGGATTGATGAAAGGCAAATCCGAAAGTGCACTCAAACCGCAAGACCTTGCAACAAGAGCGGAATGTGCTGTAATACTTCATAGATTTGTTGAGACAAACAAGTAAGTATTATTTATTATCGGAGCAGAGCTTTCTGCTCCGATAATTTTTGTATGCAAAAAAAAGGGGTGCTGCATAATGCAACACCCTCTTTGGGTACTAATAGCTTTGGTTCTAATAAATATCAACTTCCCAGCCTGCAAGGAAACGAAGAATGTGTATTGCATCATTGCTGTCAACTGAGCCGTCTCCGTTTATGTCAAGGGCTTCCTCCACAAGGGGGGGAACAGTCCAGCCTGCAAGATACCGGAGAAGAATAGTACCGTCCTTTTCGTTTATCTTGCCGTCATCGTTCAAATCACCGGGGGTATGACGAGAAACTGTAATACTGCCGTTTTCATAGCCAAGAGCCAAAGATTCAAAGTTTTCGTCAAAGTTCACATCTTCACCGTCAACATAGTTGCCCTCAGCTCCCTTGTAGAAATCTGCGGAGATTGGATATTCACCGCTTGCAGCTGCATTGCTGATTTCAAATGTAAGTGTTGCAAGAGTGCCGTTGAAGGTGTTGTTTGATATACTGTTCCAGCTCATATTGAAAGGTTTTTTGTCCATTGTTTCAGCAGTGATGAAGACTGCACCTGTTTCGGCGTTTTCCGAAACGTTCACAAGGGTCATTGCGGTAGTATCATAATCAATTTCAATTCCGAGACTGCTGAAACCTGTATTTCCGTTGATTGAAACAATAACATCAATCTGCTTGCCCTCTCGTGACTTTTCGTGACTTATGGATATAACCGGACCGGAAGTAGCAAGTTTTATCACATGGACCGTACATTCGGAAACAAACGTACCGTCTAAGACCGAGGCGGTTATAGTTGCTTCACCGGAAGATACTGCTGTAACTACGCCGTTTTCGTCAACAACAGCTACGGATTCGTCTGATGAGGACCATGTGACCGTTTTTTCGGTGGCATTTTCAGGCGTAATGGTTGCAATGAGTGTTTCTGATTTGCCGTCTCTCAATGTGAGGGAGTCAGCGTTCAGACTTAAACTCTCAACTGCAACATAATCATCTGCAAAATGCATTGTAGCTGAATGTAACGGCGAATTATTTTCTGCAACAACAACCTCATTCCATTCTTCCTTTGTGCCTTCATAATAAACATCTGTGAGCTTGTCACACCAGAAGAAGGCATAAGTGCCGATTTCTGTGACTGTACTCGGAATGGTAATCGTTTTCAAGTTTTCGCACCAAAGGAAGGTGGAGGGGTTTATAACCGTAACAGAAGCCGGCAGAGTAATGTCTGTAAGAGCAAAACAATTCTCAAAAGCACTTTTTCCTATTTCTGTAACTGAATCAGGAATTTCAATGTCCGAAAGCCGTGAGCAACCGGAGAAGGCAGACGGACAGATGTAGCGAACTGATGCCGGTATGTTCACTGTAGCGAGGTATTTGCTGTATGCAAAGGCTCCATCGTTGATAGCGGATATGGTGTCGGGAATTGTATAGGAACTATCAATTTTGCCGATTGCGTACTGAATGATTGTTGTTTTGTCCTTATCGAACAGAATTCCGTCAACAGATGAATAAACAGTGTTATCTTCAGCCACAGTTATATTGGATAATTGTGTGCAGTTCCCGAATGCAGAGTTGGCTATATATTCAACAGATGATGGAATTTCAATCTGTGTGAGACCATGACAATTTGAAAAAGCATATTCCTCTATAGTATTGAGAGAACTCCCAAAGGAAGCAAGCGTCAAAGCTGAGCAACTGTTGAAGGCACCTTCGCCGATATTTGTCACAGAGTCAGGAATACTTGCGGCCCTGAGCTTGATACAGTTATAAAATGCTCTGTCACCAATGTCCTCAAGATTTTCGTTGAAAGAAACACTTGTCAAATTGCTGCAATTGGAAAATGCAGAATCTCCGATATGGGTAACTGTGTATGGAAGTGAATAGTGAGTGCCTGTGTTTCCTTGAGGGTATTTGAAAAGTATGGTTCTGTCATTGTTGAACAATACACCGTTAACAGTGGTCAGAAAACTGTTGCTTTCATCAACATAAAAGCTTTCCAGAACGGGACATTGATTGAATGCCGCATCGCCTATGTTGTCGACCGAAGCACCGAGATAAACTGTTGTCACATTATCAAAGCCAAAAAAGGCATAAGCACCTACGTATGTAATGCCATTTTCTATAATAATAGAAGTGACATTCTCCTGATGCTCCAACCATAAAGGCTCTTCTTCCAAATAGTCAATCATTGTACCTGTGCCACTGAGCGTAAGAACGCCGTTCGAGTCAATAGCCCATTCGATATTGCCTTTAGTTCCGGATGCAATATCAGTTGCAAAAACTGTTATACCTGACAACAGACCTGTGGAAATTACCAAACTCAATACAATACTTAAGATTTTTTTCATTACAATCTCTCCTTTTAATTTATTTAGAAAGAAGAATTTCCTTCATTGAACGCTTGGGGACGTTCAGCTTGTTGTTTTCATCAATGAAATACTTTACATCATTATTATTCATTTCACAGGCTTGACTTTCCTGAGAAGGATAGCCAAGAGCAAGAACATATGTGAGGGAATAAGCCTCTTCCGACAAGCCGAGTATGTTCATAATATTCTTTTTATTGAGAGAGCCAATCCAACAGCTTCCGATGCCCTTGTCCATTGCTCCGAGCATCATTGAAGTAACAGCGGCACCGGCTTCAACCTCAAAGGTGTTTTTGATTGAGTAGTCACCGAGAACTGCAATGAAGGCTGTGGGACGTTCGTTTTCCTTTGGAGTACCGTCAGGGAGATAGCCTGCCCACTTTGTATTCTCAAATACTTTGTCACACAGCTCTTTCTCGCTGATAACAGCAAATTTGAGAGGCTGAAGATTTGCCGGATATGCCGCAAGCCGTGCATAATCTACAAGCTCAATTAGCTCGGACTTCGGAATGGGTTTTTGTGTAAATTTTCTTATGGTTCGTCTTTCAAGTAATGCAGTTTTTATATCCATAATAAAACAGTCCCTTCTGCTTATTTTTCTTTTTCAACAGCATAGTAATAGTACAAATACTGCTGAGCTACTCCGCCGAAGTTGCCAAAGGCATTTTCAACAAAGCGGTCAATATCTTTTTCTTCTACGCCGTAAAGGTCAAGAAGTATACGCTTTATCCAGACATCCTGTGGAAAGGTTTTGTAACGTCCGAGAGCGAAAAGCAGAACGCAGTCTGCAACCTTGTTGCCAACGCCCTTTATTTTCATAAGAGTAGCTTTGGCGTCGGCATTGCTCATTTTTGGAAGCTCGTCAAGATTAACCTCGCCTGATACCACCTTTTGAGCGGCGTCAATTATGTACTTATCCCGAAAGCCTGCACGGATTGGGGCAAGGTCTTCGGGCGTAAGAACTGAAAGAACCTCCGGTGATGGGAAACCATAAAAAACTTTTCCGTCAAAGTCAATTTTTTCACCATAGCTTTCACACAGAGCTGAAATAATTTTCTTTATTCTCGGGATGTTGTTGTTTGCTGATATAATGAAGGAAACAATAGTCTCCCACAAGTCCTGACGGAGAATTCTTATGCCGCGTCCTTTTTCGATGCAAGGACGGAGTTTTTCATCCTGCCAGAGTTTTTTTTCTATAAAGTTGTAGTCGTTTGAAAAATTCAGATAGTGACTCCAGTAAACCAAGTCCGGATTTGAGCTTTCAACGTAAATGGTTTTGGGGTCGTAATAATACATTTTTGCGGCATTGTTTCCCACAACACCGTAAAATGTTCCGTCGCTGTCCTTTTCCCAGCGGAAGCATTGACCGCAGAGAAAGGTTTCGTCAAGACTGAAATGGTCGATGTTATAAAGTCTAATCATACATTTTGCCTTTCGTATCTGCTTTGTCAGACAGATAGTGATTTTATATTTATATTCACATTTTTTGCAATTATTGAGGTGCTGCCTTCAATAGCATCACTCAAAAGTGTTTGGATTTTCTGTGAAGTGAGTGGAATATCACAAGGATATTCCAGTGAAATGTCAATAGAGATGTCGATGTAGCCGTTTGAGTCTGGAATACTTATTATCTTTGAAATGTTTGTTATTTCCGGTATTTTTTTCAGTTCAAGACGGCATATGTCTGAAATAACACGGGGTGCAATGCGGAATTTGCCAAGATAGCTGTATGTGGGACGAATGATTGTGTCTTCAATACACTGACCCTTTTTCCCGTGGATAATGAGAGATTTCAGAAAATATCCTGAAAACTGTTTTTTTACTTCGGGAACAGGTGCAGGAATAATATGCTTGCCCTGACGGTTCCGCATATTTGTTGCAATCTCGATTTCTTCGGGTGATGAAATGTCTTCTATATAGAATATTTTTTCAAAAGGAGGAAGACCGAGACGCCCTGCAATTTTTTCTACCATTCTGTCGGATGTTCCGAGAATAAGAATAGAGTCAGGGTTGTGATTTTCCAAAGCCTGTGTGACTTCTTCCGTATGTTCGTCATATGCAAATATTGCACGTTTGACGGAAGAAATCTTGTTTGTTTCGTGTTTGGCTGATTTTCCTGCCAATATACGGTTTCCTGATATAAGGAGACCATCATCAATTATACTGTCGATTTTGTGTTCACGGGCAAGGGCAAGGCATTGGTAGCTTTTGCCTGTACCCGACTTTCCTACAAGAGCATATGTTCGCATAAAATCAATCCTTGTTTTCTGTGAGTTTCTTTTCTGAAATCTTGTAGCACAGCCGCATAAGGCTATCGCCCAGATGGATGTTTTCAACTACAATATCATCATTAGCGGAAATTTCTGCATATGAGAAGTTGAGAAACGCCTTTATACCATAGTCTATCAGCTCCTGAGCAACCTGATTTACGACAGCCTTCGGAACAGAAAGAATTGCCATTGTTGGTTTTTCCTTTTCCACAAACTCTTTCATATTGTTGTGATCCAAAACCGTAAGACCACGAATTTCCATACCTATTTTCAGGGGGTCGTTGTCAAAAATACCTATCAGTTCAAAGCCTCGTTTTTCAAAGTTGGTGTTTCGTGTCAATGCGTGACCAATATTTCCGGCACCTACCAAAATGGCTTTAAATTTTGAATTGAGACCAAGAATACTTGCTATTTCTCCGTAGAGATACTCCACGTTATAGCCATAACCTTGTTGACCGAAACCGCCAAAACAGTTGAGGTCCTGACGGATTTGGGATGCGGTTACGCCCATACGTTCGCTAAGCTCTTTTGAAGAAATTCTTTCAACGCCGCTATTCAAAAGCTCACCCAGATACCTGTAGTATCTGGGGAGCCTGTTTATTACGGACGCGGATACATTCTTTTCCATTGGATTATCCTCCGTTTTTTCAGAAGATTAAAGCATTTCCTTGAGGTTTTCGTTTACCGCAAGAAGGAAGTCTTCTGTATTAACCTTTTTCTTGTTTTCGAGACTTGAAAGGAGATAGAGGTCTCCTGTCATTGTACCGTCTTCGATAGTTTTTATTGTTGCCTTTTCAAGCTTGTCAGCGAAAGCACAGAGGTCAGAAAGTCCGTCGAGCTCGCCGCGTTTTCTGAGAGCACCTGTCCATGCAAAGAGTGTTGCCACACTGTTTGTTGAGGTTTCTTCGCCCTTGAGATGCTTGTAGTAGTGGCGTTGAACAGTGCCGTGAGCGGCTTCGTATTCATATGTTCCGTCGGGAGAAACCAGTACAGAGGTCATCATTGCAAGGCTGCCGTAAGCTGTTGCAACCATATCAGACATTACATCACCGTCATAGTTCTTGCAAGCCCAGATATAACCACCTTCCGAACGTACAACACGAGCAACTGCATCATCAATGAGTGTGTAGAAATATTCAATGCCGGCAGCATCAAATTTTTCCTTGTATTCAGCCTCGAAGATTTCGTTGAAAATATCTTTGAATCTGTGGTCATATTTCTTTGAAATAGTGTCCTTTGTTGCGAACCAGATGTCCTGCTTTGTGTCAAGTGCATAGTTGAAGCAGCAACGTGCAAAGCTTGAAATTGATTTGTCGATATTGTGAAGACCCTGAATTATGCCTGAGCTTCCGTCAAATTCGTGAATTGTCTGGCGGATTTCGTTTCCGTCCTTGTCTGTGCATACAAGCTCACACTTCGAACCCTCAGGAACCTGCATTTCAGTGTTTTTGTAAACATCTCCGTATGCGTGACGGGCAATGGTGATGGGCTTTGTCCAGGTGGGAATGTAAGGCGTGATGCCCTTCACAATGATGGGGGCACGGAAAACTGTACCGTCAAGTATTGCACGGATTGTTCCGTTGGGGGATTTCCACATTTCTTTCAGATTATATTCGGTCATACGGTCAGCGTTGGGAGTGATTGTTGCACACTTGACAGCAACACCGTATTTCTTTGTTGCGTAAGCTGAATCAAATGTAACCTTGTCGTCAGTTTCGTTTCTGTATTCAAGACCAAGGTCGTAGTATTCGGATTTCAGGTCAACATAAGGAAGAATAAGGATGTCCTTTATGAGCTTCCATATGATTCGGGTCATTTCGTCCCCGTCCATTTCGACCAGGGGTGTTGTCATTTTAATTTTTTCCATTAGTATATGCTCCTTTCGGGGAATTATTTGCTGTTTTCTCTTGTGTAGTTGAGAAGTCCGCCTGCTTTCAGCATCTCTCTCTGTCTCATTGAGAGGTCAAGCTTAACCTTGAAGTCAAAGCCTTTGGTAACATTTGTTACTGTAAGCTCGTCCGCATTGATGATAGCGTTATGAAGGTCAACCATTCTGAGCTCGTCCGCCTGTTCAATTCTGTCGTAGTCACCTTCGTTTGCAAATGTCATTGGAATAATACCTGCATTAATGAGGTTTGCCATATGAATTCTTGCAAAGGACTTTACGATAACAGCCTTAACGCCAAGATAAAGAGGAGCGAGAGCTGCGTGTTCACGTGAAGAACCCTGACCATAGTTTGAACCACCGACAATAATGCTCTTGCCCATTTCGAGAGCTCTGTCGTGGAATTTTTCATCGCATACCGCAAAGCAGTATTCGGAAATTTTTGGAATATTTGAGCGGAGGGGAAGAATTTTTGCACCGGCAGGCATAATGTGGTCTGTGGTAATGTTGTCGCCAACCTTGAGACTGCACTGTGCCGCAATTTCATCAGCCATTGCATCCGACACGGGGAAGGGCTTGATGTTTGGTCCGCGGAGCACCTCAACAGTGTCCATATCCTCTGCTGCTACGGGAGGAACAACCATATTATCGTTTATGGTGAATATTTCGGGAAGCTCAAATTCTGGCATATCCCCAAGGGTTCTGGGGTCTGTCAGTACACCTGTGAGTGCTGATGCTGCTGCAAGCTCAGGAGAAACAAGATAAATCTGTCCGTCTTTTGTGCCGCTTCGTCCTTCAAAGTTGCGGTTGAAGGTTCTGAGTGAAATACCTCCTGAATTGGGGGACTGTCCCATACCGATACAAGGTCCGCAGGCACTTTCGAGAATTCTTGCACCTGCATCAATCATATCGGAGAGTGCGCCGCAAGCTGCAAGCATATTGAGAACCTGCTTTGAACCGGGAGCGATTGAAAGAGATACATCAGGATGAACCGTTTTTCCTTTGAGGATGTATGCAACCTTCAGCATATCAAGAAGTGAAGAGTTTGTACATGAACCGATACAAACCTGGTCAATCTTCATTTCGCCGATTTCAGCAACCGATTTTACGTTGTCGGGAGAATGAGGACAAGCAGCAAGAGGCACAAGCTCGCTGAGGTTTATTTCAACAACTTCATCATAAACAGCGTCTGCATCTGCTGAAAGAGGAGTGTAGTCTTCTTCTCTTGCCTGAGCCTTGAGAAATTCCCTTGTTGTCTCGTCCGAGGGGAAGATAGAGGTTGTTGCACCCAGTTCTGCACCCATATTTGTGATTGTTGCACGTTCAGGAACAGAAAGAGTCTTTACGCCTTCGCCTGTGTATTCAATAATTTTTCCAACACCGCCCTTTACGGAAAGTCTTCTGAGTACCTCAAGAATAACATCCTTCGCAGCTACCCATGGTGAAAGCTTTCCGGTAAGCTCAACCTTCACAATTTTTGGGCAGGTAATGTAGTATGTACCGCCGCCCATAGCAACAGCAACGTCCATACCGCCGGCACCAATTGCAATCATACCGATACCGCCGCCTGTTGGAGTATGGCTGTCAGAGCCGATAAGGGTTTTTCCGGGAATACCGAATCTTTCAAGATGAACCTGATGGCAAATTCCGTTTCCGGGACGTGAAAAATATATTCCGTGTTTTTTGCAGACACTTCCGATGAAACGGTGGTCGTCTGCGTTTTCAAAACCGCTTTGAAGCGTGTTGTGGTCAATGTATGCAACAGATTTTTCGGTTTTGACTCTGGGAACACCCATAGCCTCAAATTCAAGGTATGCCATAGTTCCGGTTGCATCCTGGGTCAATGTCTGGTCAATTCTGATTCCTATTTCCTGTCCGGCAATCATTTCACCGCAGACAAGATGGTCTTTCAGTATCTTTTGTGCTAATGTAAGTCCCATTTATACTTACCTCCTAAAAATGCTCAATATCCTTTATATTGTATACAAAAATGCCTGTTTTGTCAAGCGTTCATTTCCTCTCATTTTGATGTAATTTGAAATCGGAACAAGACAGGAATATTTGATTGAATATGAAAACGGCACAGTCAGAGCTATACTTCGAAAAACTTAACTGTAGCAACGTTTTAAATATAGGTTAAATATGAATTTTTCCGGTAATATTATAATGAAGTTCGCATAAATATCAGTGAGGAGAAATCTTTATGGAGAAAATTCGTGTAATAAATAATATAAAAGAAAAAAGTGAAGAACACATTAAAAGAGAAATAACAAAAAAAATACAAAAAATTATTAACCAATGTGGTACAATTAACTGGAATATCAGATAGTTGTATCATTTTTTATACTTGCGTTTAGTGGAGGTAAAGGATGACAGCTACTGCACTGTATCTTCGTCTTTCAGATGAAGACAGAAACAAAGTTAACAAAACGGATGCAAGCGAAAGCATACAGAATCAATTATCAATGCTTCGGGAATACTGCTCGGAAAGAAACTGGGACATTTATGATATTTACTGTGATGAGGATTTGAGCGGTGCAGACAAAAATAGACCTGAGTTCAACCGTTTGCTTAAAGACTGCGAAGCTGGAAAAATTAATGTTGTGTTATGCAAGTCGCAATCCAGATTCTCAAGAGAAATGGAGATGATAGAAAAGTATCTGCATGACAAGTTTATAGAGTGGGGAGTTCGCTTTATAAGCATAATTGACCATGCGGATACCAATGATGTACACAACAAAAAAGCAAGACAGATAAACGGATTGGTTAACGAGTGGTATCTGGAGGAGTTGTCGGAAAATATCCGCGAGACGCTGAAACATAAAAGAATGCAAGGTGAATTTACGGGTTCATTTGCACCATATGGATATTTGATAGACCCTGAAAACAAAAATCATTTGATTGTTGATGAAAATACAGCACCAATTGTAAGACAGATATTTGAATGGTATAATGAGGGCTGGGGCTACAGAAAAATTGTTATGGAGTTAAATGAACGAAAAATTCCAAGTCCGACACTTTATAAAAAGCAGATAAACAGCAAATATCGCAATCTGAATCTGGAAAGGAGCTGTTCCTTTGGTTTGTGGACACAATCTACCATATATGACTTTTTAAGAAATGAAACCTATACAGGAACACTTGTGCAAGGTAAGTCACATAATATCAGCTATAAAAACAAAAAGCGGAAAAAGGAAAGGCGGGAAAACTGGATAAGGGTTCCCAATTGCCATGATGCGATTATAGATGAGGAAATGTGGAAAAATACTCAGGAACGGCTGAAAAGCAGAACCAGAGTGCCAAAGACCGGTAGTGAGTTGACACCGCTTTCCGGGAAAATAAAATGTGCATTATGTGGCTCGGCAATGCGGCGAAATGTCTATTATAACAAAGATAAAAGCATTCCTAAGAGTAATTATCTTTGCGGTACATATTTCAGCGGAGCTATGAATTGCAAAAACAAATCGTCAATCAACGGAGAATTGTTGGAAAATGCCATAGTTGATGAACTTAATAAACTGATTTCAAAATATTGCCAAATGGATAAGCTGGAAATTGTTGATGACAGAAAGAAGAAAATTGAGGCATACAGGTGTGTTTTGAAAGAATGTCAAAACAGAATAAAGGGTACAAATCAAAAAATGGAAAATCTGTATGAGGACAAACTGGAAGGTCTTTTGACAAAACAGCAATATATCTCTCTCAAAGAAAAGTATACAAAAGAAATAAACGAGCTTGAGGGGAAATATGAGGCAATGGAGAACGACATAAAGGTATTGGAAAATGCAGAAAAAGAGGCTTTTGACAAGCAAGAAATAATTGGAAAATATACACACATTGATAAGCTGACACGGGAAATTGCGGAGGAATTTATTGATGTGGTGTATATAGGAGAAAAAATAAAAGGAGAAGAACGCGAGATAATAATTAACTGGAAAATTTAAGAGAAAAATTTTGTTAAGAACGGCGCCGGGTGTCCGGGGTCAATAAAAATTTTCATAAGAAATCACACTCCTGTTGTAGTTGATGTATCGGAAAACGATTAAATCGTATCAAAACACTTTTTGTTAACAATATATTCCAGTGTGTGGAAAAAGGTGAAAAGCTTTATCAATGTCAGAAATTTGATGCGGTTCGGGGGTGCGTATTGCGGAAAGGTTTCCCAGACAATCTTTTAGAAAAATGTAATGTGACTGTAATGCCTTTGTAACATTTGTATGTTATACTCATAATACGGAAATTGGATGATACTCTTTCTTTCTAAAAAAACATAAGGAGAATGGGCATGAAAAAAATATTAGTAGCTGTTGCTTGTATGGCTGTTTTTCTGTCGGCGCACTTGGGGGTTTTTGCGGCTCCTGAAAGCCTTCCGGTTGATGCAACAGGAAACTCAAACGGGCTTGTTGTTGTGACAAAGCCGAAAAATCAGAAGGAAACGACTTTTGATGATTCATATACTATTTCGGGATACGGAATGGGTGGAACGACTGTTGCTCTTTACCGATACAACGTGGATGACCATGTGTATGAAAAATTTTATACTGAGGCGAAATCCATTGATGCAAACGGTGGTTCTCAGGTTCTCAGAACAGCATCGGAAACTACAATCGGTTCATCGGGACTTTTTATGAGCACAATTGTTCTTGACCAAGGGGACAATACCATAATCGTACGTGCAGAAAACGGCGACAAGATTCAGCTTCTCAGGCTGGACATAAAAAAGTATAACTACACAATAATTGACTTGATCAAATCATTGAGAAGCTAAATTTGCTTTTCCGGTTGGGTCGCACACGAAACATCAAAGGACGACCGCAGGTCGTCCTTTTGTGATAAAATGAATGTATGAGGAAAGGAGCGCTCGGATTGAAAAAGATGACAAGAGAAGAACGAAAAAAATGGATTGAGAGAGGAAAAAATGTTTTGATTGTTTTCCTTTGTGTTTGTTGTGGCTGTCTCTTGTGGTCTGTTTTCAATTTGTTCAGAGGACAGCTCTCTATCGGCGATATTTTTATGGGTATGGACAATGGGGTAGTTTCCGGAGACAAGGGCGAAAACGATTCGGGAAATGTTGTGAAAACTTTCTGGAAACTGTCGAAACCTGAAACCCTTATGATTTTTAATGATGACTGTCGGATTATTGTTTCTGAAGTAAATGAGTATTATAATGAAATAAATGAAAATATAAATATGATTATGCAAAAGGCTTATTCATTGAATTCCGAAAAGGTTCTTGCCTGTGACGAAGAACAATGGAAGTCGGCTTTCAAGGGACAGGGGGCTTATGTAAAATACAGCGGCAACAGAGATGTCTTTTTTGAAGAACAGTTTTACGGAATGAAGGACAGCGGTCTGGGAAAGAAAATAAATTCTTATGCTGAGCTTTTGTTTTTGCCTCATGAGGAAGATTCGAAAAAAATTTCTGTTCTTGTCAGGGGCGTGAAAGGTGAGAGTTATGCGAGAGTTGAGTTTTCCGCTGAAGTAGAGGGTATCAAAAGAGGGATAGGTGCTTTTGGAAATAGTGAAAAAGGAAAATATTTTTTCGGCTTTGAGTATGGTAGTGCGGACAAACCTTTTGGTGTTGAGACAGACATAATGCTTCTTGTTCCTGTGGTAAACAAAACTGCAAGCAATATGACTGTGCGTATGCCCAACGAATTTACTTCAGGCATAAATTTCACAAGAGCGACCAAGCTCACTTCGGGAATGATAAATCTCTTTGGTTACAATCCCAATACTGTAAGACAGTATGCAAGCGGTGACGGGGCATTGATTTTTGTGGGGGAGACAGGAAATCTCAGCCTTTCTCCTGCAGGAAAAATCGAGTATAAGGCTCTTGGTGAAAGTGAAGGCATTCCTTTGGGAACATTGGGTCAGGGAAGTTCTTCTGCATCATCTGTTGTAGCGGGAATATACCAGCTTACCGAAAAGGTTTTTGAACTTTGCGGTGTTGACGGTGCTATTAATGCAGGAGCTATGAGAATTACAGAATTTCCGGTCAACAAAGAGACTCAGGAAATAAGATTGAAAATGGAGTATTACGCAGATGGTATGAGGGTAAGTCTCGGTCAGGAGCCGGCTCTTTTTGCTGTGGTGAAAAATGGTGTTCTTACAGAACTCAAAATGTGGGTCAAGCAGATTGAAAGAAAAGAGACTATGGTGAATACCGAGGATTTTGAAACGGCTGTGGCTTCTTTTGTACAACTCAATCCTTCTGTAAAAAAAATAATCTCCGCAGAGCTGATTTATCCGTATACCGGTGACGATAATGAAAGTACGGCAGGCTGGAGTTTTCAGGGGGAAAAATAAATGGATTTGAGAAGAATAAAAACAATTTTCATTTTCATATTGATTGCAATAAACATTATGCTTGCTTTTGTCCTGGTAAGTGAAAAAAACAGCAGAAGCGAAGAAAAGAAAATAATAACACAAAATCTTTCGGGGCTGCTTGAAAAAAATATGATATACCTGCCTGAAGCCTTGGAAATCCCCGATTCGCCAGATATTTCCAGTTTTTATCTGGAAAAGATGTTTGGCAGTGATGCAGATATGGCAGAAAAGTTTCTGGGAAGTAATTATACTACTGATGGCAGCGGTAGATTTGAAAGTGAAACCGGCGTTTTGTCTGTTGATGGAAATGAGTTCAAGTTTTTTAGGAAAAATCCCTCTGGTTCTGTTTCTGAGTTTTCGGAAGAGGCGATAGAAAAGCTTTGCCGTGATGAAATGTCGGGCTTTGGTATGATTCCGGAAGTCTACGAGTTCAGCGGTTTCAATTTTGTGGAGGACGGGACGAGAGCAATCTTTACGGTGAAGCATGATGATGCTGAATTTTTTGACGCATATATTTTCTTTGATGTTTCAGAAAAAGGCGTTTTCGCTCTTTCGGGCAAGAATATTATTTCGGAAATGAATGTCGCAGAAAGCAATACGCCTTATTTCAGCGTAGTCAGTGTGCTGACGGATCTTGTGAAAAATGTTCGGCTCGACAAGAATATTTCTCACACTATTGTCAGCATAAAACCGGGGTATTATATAGGAAGAAGCGAGGAAAGCTATCGGAATATTCTCGCAATTCCTGTGTGGCAAATTGCAACAGACAAAGGCTTGATTCTGCATTATGATGCAAGAAGCGGTCAGGAAATTCAAGAATAGAAAAAATGAGGTTGTTGCACAACGCAACAACCTCATTTTGATTTTCTGTGTGTTTCTAAATTATTTTAAGAGGAAATCAAATTCCCAAAGAGCTAGTCTTTCATAAGTGTAACAAGAACTGCCTTCTGTGCGTGGAGACGGTTCTCCGCTTCGTCAAAAATTTCAGCAGCGTGTGCTTCAAATACTTCAGCTGTAATTTCTTCCTCGCGGTGAGCAGGGAGACAGTGGAGAACCATTGCATCTGCTTTTGACAGCGACATAAGGCTTGCGTTTATCTGATAACCTTCGAAGGTCTTTTTGCGTTCCGCAATTTCTGCTTCCTGACCCATTGATGCCCACACATCTGTAACAAGAATATCTGCATCCTTTGCAGCCTCCTCAACTGATTCAGTACAGAGGAATTCGCCATTTTCCGATGCCCATTTCATTAAATCCGCATCCGGTTCATAGCCCTTTGGACAAGCAATTGCAAAGCTGAGCCCCATTTTTATTGCACCCACCATAAGTGAGTTTGCCATATTGTTGCCGTCACCGATAAAGCACATTTTGAGGTTTTTGAAGCTGCCCTTGTGTTCGCGGATTGTCATAAGGTCTGCAAGAACCTGACAGGGATGACAGTAGTCGGTAAGCCCATTTATAATCGGGATTGAGCCGTATTTTGCCAAATCTTCAACTTCGCTTTGAGCGAAGGTTCTTATCATAATTCCGTCAAGGTATCTTGAAAGAACTCTTGCGGTATCCTGAACGGGTTCACCTCTGCCTATCTGCAAATCGTTTGAGCTGAGGAAGAGGGGGTAGCCGCCCAGCTCCTGCATACCTACTTCAAAGGAAACACGAGTTCTTGTAGAGGATTTTTCAAAAATCATACCGAGAGATTTTCCTTTCAGGTGTTCGTGGGGAATACCATTTTTCTTTTCATATTTGAGCTGGTCCGCAAGGTCAAGTATTCCTGTAATTTCTTCCGGCGTAAGGTCGGAAAGCTTTAATAAATGTTTCATTTTTTTTTGCTCCTTTATTTTAAAGTGATTCCATTACTGATTTAAAGATACTGATGCCCTTATCGAGCTCATTTTTTGTTATATTGAGTGGAGGAAGAAGTCTGACCTTATCCTTTGCTGTGAGAACAAGAAGACCATTTTCAAGACATTTTTTGAGAATTTCCTTGGCGTCTGTCTCGGTTTCAATTCCTATCATATAGCCCTTGCCGCAAATTGATTTTACGCCCTTGATTTCTCTGAGCTTTGACCAAAGATATGCGCTGTTTTCTTCCACTGTATTGAGAAAATCATTGTCAAGACGGGAAAGAACGTTAACTGCACCTGCGGCTGCGATGGGGTTGCCGCCAAAGGTTGAACCATGGCTTCCTGCGGGAAGAACGTCCTTCACTTTTTCTGAAAACAAGGTTGCGCCGATGGGAAGACCGCCTGCCAAGCCTTTTGCTGTTGAGAAAATATCGGGCTTGATGTCGTAGTGTTCGTGGGCATAAAGCTTGCCGGTACGTCCGTTTCCTGTCTGTACCTCGTCAATCACAATCAGCATATCATTTTCGTCAGCGATTTTCTTTGCCGCCTCAACAAACTCCTGAGTGAGAGGTAGAACACCGCCTTCGCCCTGAATACATTCAAACATAATTGCACAGCAGCTTGGGCTTGCAAGAGCTTTCAGACTTTCTATATTGTTTGCTTCAGCGTAAACAAAGCCTTCTGTAAAGGGCGTGAAGTGCTTGTGGAACACATCCTGACCTGTTGCGGAAAGTGTTGTTACTGTTCTGCCGTGAAAGCTGTTTTTGAGAGTTATAATAATATTTTTTTCCGGATTTTTGTCTGTACCGTATTTCCGTGCGGCTTTGATTGCACATTCGTTTGCTTCTGCACCTGAGTTTGAGAAGAAAACCTTGCTCATACCTGTTTTTTCACAAAGAAGCTCTGCCAAGTCGGAGCAAGGCTTTGTATAATAATAGTTGGAGGTATGCTGAATAGCATTGAGTTGAGCGGTTACGGCCTTTACCCATTCTTCATCGCAAGCTCCAAAGGTATTTACAGCAATGCCGCTTCCGAAGTCTATGTATTCTTTGCCTTCGGAGTCCTTGAGGGTACTGCCCTTGCCTTCTACAAGCGCAACATCAAGTCTGCCATAGGTCGGCATTATATATTTTTGATCCTTTTCCTTTATGTTCATAAAAAATTTCACCTCGTTTTGTTCTGTCAGCTCACTACCTCCGAAAGCTTGTTCACAAAGGCTTCGGCATCGTTCTCAGAATTCATTGCAATAAAAACTGTATCGTCACCTGCAATAACACCCACTACTCTGTCAAAATCAAGTGTTTCGATTGCCATTGCACAACCCTGAGCAGAGCCGGGAATGGTCTTCACAACCACAAGGTTCATTGCATTTTGGATTGTGATTACTGCATGGGTAAGAACAGCGGTGTATCGAGCCTTTATGTCAACGTCAGCTTCTTTTCCGGGGAGAGCATATCTGTATTTGTCATCCCGGTCGGAGATTTTTATGAGCCGAAGCTCCTTTATATCTCTTGAAACTGTTGCCTGAGTAACCTTGAAGCCTTCTTCTATCAGGTAGTCCGTGAGCTGTCCCTGAGTTTCAACGGCAGTTTCGGTTATAATTCGTATTATTGCGTTGTGACGGGTTTTTTTGTTGTCACGTTCCTGCATTAATTCCAGCTCCTTTCCGTTGGGACAGATTTAAATTTCCTCGCCCTGAATAAACATTGTTCCGATTCCTTCGTTGGTGAGAGTTTCAATCAGAATGGCGTGGGGAACACGTCCGTCCAGGATAAACACCTTGTGAACACCCTGACGGATTGCGTCGATACAGCATTCAATCTTTGGAATCATTCCTCCTGAAATTATTCCTTCACTGACAAGAGCCGGAGCTTCACTGACTTTCACAACGGGAATAAGTGTTTCCTCGTTATCCTTGTCACGCAGAAGTCCGCGAATGTCGGTCATTGAAATAAGGCTCTCTGCGTTGAGTACACCTGCAATCTTTGAGGCGGCTGTATCTGCGTTGATATTGTAAACATTGCCTTCTTCGTCACAGCCTACTGTTGCGATTACGGGAATATAGCCCTTTTCCAGCACGTCCAGAATGGGAGTGGGGTCAACGTTTGTTACATTTCCCACATAGCCATGCACATCGTCAAGCTTTTCTGCCTGAATCATATGTCCGTCAAGCCCGCAAAGTCCTATTGCTTTTCCGCCCTTTGTCTGGATGTGGTTCACAAGACTTTTGTTTATTTTTCCGGCAAGAACCATTTGAACAATATCAATTGATTCCTTGTCTGTAACACGCAAGCCGTCAACAAATTCGGTTTTTGTACCTGTTTTTGCAAGCATTTCAGAGATTTCAGGACCTCCACCGTGGATGAGAACTACCTTGATTCCGATAAGAGAAAGAAGAAGAATGTCGCCCATAACAGCTTCCTTCAGCTCTTCGTTGAGCATTGCATTGCCGCCGTATTTGATAACAACAATTTTGTTGTAATATTTCTGTATATATGGCAGAGCTTCAATAAGTATCTCAGCTCTGTCTGCAATTGGAAATTTGTTCATTATTGTTTCTCCTTTAGGTTCTGTAATCGCCGTTGATTTTTACGTAGTCATAGGTGAGGTCACAGCCCCAGGCAACTGCCTTGCCGTCACCATCACCGAGGGTTATGTCGATTATGATTTCATCCTCCGATAAAACGGTTTTTGCCACATCTTCGTCAAAGTCTACACCGCTTCCCTTTTCACATACGTGAATTGCTCCGGCAGAGGAGGAAAGGTTTACTGCAACCTTGTTTACATCACAATCAGCACCGCTGTATCCGATTGCGCAGAGAATACGTCCCCAGTTTGCATCAGCACCGAACATAGCAGCTTTGAAAAGTGAAGAGCAGATAACACTTTTTGCAATCGTCTTTGCTGTTTGTGTGTCTTTTCCGCCGCTCACTCTACACTCGAGAAGCTTTGTTGCACCTTCGCCGTCCTTTGCAATGTTACGGCAGAGGTAGGTAGTAACAGCCGAAAGTGCTTTGCAGAATTCAGCATAGTTCTTTCCTTCTGTTGTGATTTCAGGATTTTCCGCCATACCGTTTGCAAGAACAGACACCATATCGTTTGTTGAGGTATCGCCGTCAACAGAAATCATATTGAAGGAGTCAAGAATATCTGTACTCAATGCCTTTTGAAGCATTTCGGGCGATATTGCTGTATCGGTGGTGAGAAATACCAGCATGGTTGCCATATTGGGATGAATCATTCCCGAACCCTTTGCGATACCGCCGATATGACATATTTTGCCGTCTATTTCAAATTCGTATGCTATTTCCTTTTTCACGAGGTCGGTTGTCATAATAGCTTCTGCGGCATCATTGCTTCCGTCATAATTGAGAGAGCTTGTCAACTTTTCCATACCTTCTGCAATAGGTGCAAGGTCAAGAGGCTGTCCTATAACACCTGTGGAGGCAACAATAACATCTGTCTTCTTTATGCCGGTGTGCTTTTCTACCAGTTCACACATACCTTCTGCAATTTCAATACCGTTTGCATTGCAGGTGTTTGCGTTTCCGCTGTTGCAGATAATTGCTTGAGCGTAACCGTCACTTATGTTTGCTTTGGTTACATAAATAGGAGCACCTTTCACAAGATTCTGCGTATATGTGCTTGCAGCTGATGCAATTTTTTCACTAACAATCAGTGCAAGATCTTTTTTGTCTTTGTTTTTGCGTATTCCTGCGTGTATGCCGCTTGCTTTGAAGCCGATAGCTGCACAAACGCCGCCGTTGATTAATTTCATAATTCTTTTCCTTTCTATAATTCAAGACCTGTGGTCTCGTCGCTGTTTGTAATCAGATTGAAGCATTGTACTGCCGCACCTGACGCACCTTTTCCTAGATTGTCAAAACAGGAGGCGATGAGAATTCTTTCATCGTTGCCTGTTATAATTAATTCCATTGAGTCCTTTCCTGACATATGATTTGAACCAATCATTCCATCGTAGCCGAAGGGAAGAACCTTCACAAGCTTCTGACCCTTGTAATGTTCTTCAAAAAACTTGTGTATTTCAGCCAAGGACATTGACTTTTTCAGCATTCTTCCAAAGAGTGGAACTGTTACGGTCATTCCGCTGTAAAAGTCCGAAACAATGGGAGAAAAGCATGGTTCGTAATCAAGACAGCAGATTGCTTTCATTTCAGGGAGATGCTTGTGTTTTTGTGTTATGCCGTATTGTCTTGGTGCGTTGAATTCATCGGGACGGCTATTGTCATCATATTCAGCAATCATTTTCTTTCCGCCGCCGCTGTAGCCTGTAATTGATGTTGCTGCAACGGGATAATCAGGAGAGATTATGCCGTTGGCAACAAGGGGTGCAACTATTGAACAAAAACCGCTTGCATGACAGCCCGGAACTGCAATTCTGTTTGATGCGAGGAGCTTGCTTCGGAAGTCCTTCGAAAGCTCTGGAAATCCGTATACCCAGGCAGGGTTGGTACGGTGAGCAGTTGAGGTGTCAAGAATTTTTGTGTCACAGTCTCCCACTACTTCACAGATTTCCTTTGATGCGGCATCGGGAAGACAGAGAAAGGTCACATCGGATGCTTTCACGGCTTCAACCCTTGAAGCCAAATCTTTTCTGCTTTCTTCGGGGAGTTTGATAAGCTCAATGTCCTGTCGGACAGAAAGTCTGTCATATATCCGAAGTCCTGTTGTTCCGACGCTTCCGTCAATAAAAACCTTTATCTTTTGCATACGTGTCGCTCCTTTGCATAAAAATTCACCAATATAATATATATTAAACCACATTTAACCCATAAAATCAATAGTGTTTTTGCATAAATATTCATAAATATTCATAAAAATACAGTCATCTTGTATAAAAGATGACTGTATGGAATTCTTTAGTCCTGATTTTCTGTTTTTGCCAATGAAACCACCATGCGACGGTTTGGGTCTTCGCCAATGCTGTGGGTTTTTATTCTGGGGTTATTTTGAAGAGCAGAATGAATAATTCTTCTTTCGTTGGCTGTCATAGGTTCAAGCGTAATTGATTTTTTGTCACGAAGAACGCTGCGTTCAAGTCCGTGTGCAAGTCTGATGAGTGTTTCTTCTCTCTTTGAACGGTAGTTTTCGGTGTCGATATTTACCTTTACGTAAGGCATATTCTTGTTTCTGTTTACGTAAAGTACAGTAAGCATCTGTACTGCATCAAGAGTATCACCGCGCTTGCCGATGAGAAGTCCCATTTTGTCACCTGAAACATCAATGTTGATAACATTCTTGTCAAGCTTGATGTGAAGGTCAAAGGTAAGACCTATTTTTTTGAGAAGCTCGGATACAAAGTATTTTGCATCATCAACTGCTGTTTTGGGGATAACAAAATCATCGTCAACATCATGTCGTTTCTTTTCGTGCTTTTCTTCGACAACTGTCTTTGTGTTGCTCTCAGAAATCGTCTTTTCTGCTTTTTCTGTTTTTTCTGTTTTTTCTGTTTTTTCGGCTTTTGCGTGAGCAGGCTTTGATTTTTCGGGTTTTGCTGCCTTTTCGGGGTTGGGAGCGGAAGCTTCCTTTTCTTCGTCAGCTTTTCTCCAAGCAAGAATTTCAATTTCTGAACCCACAAGGAATTTCATAAGTCCTCTGCCGATTTCTTTTGTTACGGTGTATGCAACCTCGTCTTTGGCTACTCCCAAATCCTGAGCTGCAAGCTCAAGGGCTTCATCGAGAGTTTTTGCGTTTTTTTCTACTTTTAACATTATTAATATCTCCTTCTAATTCTTCAAGGCTTATGTCCTTGCTGAACATCTTTTTAACCAAAAGCTGCTGAACAATCTGAATAATATTGCTGATTGTCCAATACAGACCGATTGCCGCCGGAAGTGTGAATGCAAACCAGGCAGAGAAGAGAGGCATAATATATGTCATTGATTTCATTGAGTCTGCACCGGGTGCATTGTTCTGGGGCTTTTCGTTTTCCGCAAGAACAATATTCTTTTCTTGTTTTGTTTTATTTGAGCCGTTCAACACGAAGCTCGAAAGGAAGGAACTGGCACCTGAAAGAATAGGAATTATCCAGAGAAGTGCAGTGCTCAGGGTGAGACCGGCTGTATTTCCTGTAAGAGCCTTTGTAAGGGCACCGAAGCTCGGTGTGTCGGCAAGATTCATACCGAAGAACGAAAAGTCGATTGTCTTCAGGTTGTCCCAGTACTGAGAAATCAAAGGATTGTCAAGGACTTCGGGGTACTGATGCATCATCTGTGCAATCTGAATTTCGTTCATACCAAAGGTATTGTTCGACATTGATTTTTCGTAAGTAAGGGGAATTGCATTGCGAAGAGTTTCGGGGAGCAAATCCATATTTGATGATGCCCAGGCAGAAAATGCTTCTGCAATTCTCCAGGTTTCATCAAGGTCAACACCCATCATATAAACGATAGGCTTTCTCACCACCCAATAAAGGGCTATAATTATTGGAAACTGTATAAGCATTGGAAGACAACCGCCCATAGGATTGATTCCGTATTTCTGGTACAGCTTCATTGTTTCCTGATTCAAACGTTCTTTGTCGTTGGCATATTTTTTTTGAACCTCCATCAAAAGAGGCTGGATTTTCTGCGTTCTTGCCATTGAACGCCTTTGCTTCAGGTCCAGGGGGAAGAGTGCGAGCTTGATAAAAATGGTGAAAAGTATAATTGTAACACCATAGTTTCCTATTAGCTCATAAAAAAGGTTGAGTATCCATCCCAGACCCATCATAATGTATGATAACATCTGATATCCTCCGGTTGTAAGTAGTAATTGGTGACATCGGAAAATGTAATACCGTATTCAAATGCTATGGCATATCTATGCCACCCTTTGAAAAAGGATGACATCTCAGTATCCGCCACAGAGCTTTCAAAAAGCCTTTGAGCGGTCCGTGTTTTCTGATTGCCAGCAAGGCATATTCCGAGCACGTAGGATAAAATCGGCAGCACGGTGGCTTGATGGGTGAAATAAAACGTCTGTAAAATTCGATGGGTTTTGTGAGTAGAAAAGACAGAAGTTTATTCATTTTTCAGTACTCCAAGCTTGTCTGCCGCATGCAGAAAATCTGCATTGAGCTTTGAAAAGGGCACGGTGGCCGTGCGCCCGCGTGCAACCAGAACAAAATCAAAGCCTGTGGAAAGTTGTGCGGAGTTCGTGCGGTAAACCTCACGGAGCCTGCGCTTTGCACGGTTTCTTGTAACCGCCTTTCCAATTTTTTTGCTAACAGTAATACCCAAACGGTTGTTTTTTTGACCGTTGCGTTTTGCGTAGACCACAACCGAGGGATAAACCTGAGAGTCGCCCTTTTGGTAGAGCTTTTTGAACTGGTTGTTCAGTGTGAGGCTCATTGCCCCTCCGATAGATTTTCTCATAGCGTTTCTCCCGGTCGGTGTTTTTCGGTGCATCTTTCTGCGAAAGACAGGGAAAAAATCCCTTAATAGTCAAAAAGACGCACAAAGGCGTCTTTAGGCTGACAATTTTTTTCTGCCTTTAAGTCTTCTTCTTGCTAAAACTTTGCGTCCATTGCTGGTCGACATTCTTTTTCTGAAACCATGCTCTTTGGCTCTGTGTCTCTTTTTAGGTTGGAATGTTCTAAGCATCTGTATCCCTCCAATGCAAAATCATTAAATATTGAAAATTAATAAATATCTGTAAAACAGCCTTCTTATTGTAGCACAAGTTCATTCGCTTGTCAAGAGTTTCGGCACGGAAAAATTTTAAAAAATTTTTTTGAAGGCAAAAAACCGAAGATATTGCGAAATTCATAAACACAGAAATCTATATTTTGTGTTTTTTCGAGTTTTTGAAAAGAAATGTCTCAAAAAAAGGCTTTTTTTGCTATTGAAAAAGATTTGAAAATCTGTTATTATGTTCTAGTATGACTTTAAAAGAGTTATTAAGTCGGGATATTACATTATATAGGTAGACATCGGCTTTTGCCGTGTATATACAGTAGTTTTAAAAAGGAGTAGCAGTTGTGGAAGAATTGAAAAGAATATGGGAAAGGGTTCAGGGAGATCTTGCGGATGAGATTTCTGCGGTGTCCTTTGATACTTGGATAAAACCTATTGAGGCTGTGTCTATTGACGATACAAAGATTATACTCAAGGTACCCTTTGCCGTGAACAAAAATATGATTATGACCAAATATTTTTCGCTTATTGAAAGCAGTCTTGAGTCGGTTACGTCACACAAGTTTGATATTGATGTTGTGGTTGATGAAAAAAGCAGAGAGATTGAGAATGTTGACCCGATTACTGTGGAAAATACCCTCAATCCGAAGTATACATTTTCATCTTTCGTTGTGGGCAACAACAATGACATCGCTTATGTTGCATCACTTGCTCTGGCGGAAAGACCTGCTGATGCTGCGAAAAATTCAAATCCTCTGTTCCTCTATGGTGGCAGCGGACTTGGAAAAACACATCTTATGCAGGCGATAGGCAACTACTTTATCGAGAACTATCCGACGAAAAAGGTGCTTTATACTACAAGTGAAAAGTTTACCTATGAGCTTGTTAATGCCATTCAAAAAAAGACCAATCAGGATTTTCGAAACAAGTATAGACACGTTGACCTTCTTCTTATTGATGACGTTCAGTTTTTTGCGGGAAAGGAAAGAGCTCAGGAAGAATTCTTCCATACCTTCAATGCGCTTTTTGAAGCGGACAAGCTGATTGTTCTCACATCGGATCGTCTTCCGTCGGAAATACCTCAGCTTGAGGAAAGACTGGTGGGACGTTTCAACAGCGGCTTGCTTGCAGATGTTCAGCCTCCTGACTTTGAAACACGTATGGCTATTCTCAAAAACAAAATCCAGAGCGAATATCTGACGGTGGATGATGAGATTGTTGAGTTTATTGCAGACAGCATCAAGTCCAATGTCCGTGACCTTGAGGGGGCGGTAAAGCGTATACTGGTTTATGCCGGTATAAAGCGTACAAACGAAATTTCTATGGACCTTGCAACAGAAGCACTTAGAGATATTCTTTCGGTTCAACCCAGACGTGCAATAACAACAAAGCTTGTTATTGATGAGGTTGAAAGATATTATAGTCTCTCAAAAGGCTCTCTTGTTTCCAAAAAGCGCAGTGCAGATATTGCCCTTCCAAGACAGATTGCTATGTACATATGCAGAGAGATTCTTGATGACCCATCGTTTCCCAAAATCGGTGAGGCATTTGGAGGACGTGACCACACAACGGTTCTTCACAATGTCAGAAAAATTTCATCAGACATTGATACAGATGCGGAAGTTGCAAAGGCTGTGAGGGAGATTATCTCCAATATAAAGAAGGGTTGATAATGCCCAAATAAATTATATAATAGAAGAGAAGAAAAATGAAGGAATTTGATACAATCGGCGCAATTGCCACACCAATAGGTGTTGGAGGTATTGCAATAATAAGAATAAGCGGTACTGAAGCAGAAGCAATTGCCTCTGCAGTTGCGTTTCCGAAAAACGGAAAGAGTCTTGAAAACCTTGAAAGTCACAAGCTTACCCTTTCGGAAATCAGGAGAGCTTCCGACGGCTCGGTACTGGATGAAGCTTTGGTTGCTGTGATGCGTGGACCCAACTCTTACACGGGTGAAAATGTGGTGGAAATAAACTGTCACGGCGGTTTTTTTGCGGCAGAGTCGGTTCTGGAGGAGCTTTTCAGGTGCGGAATGAGGCAGGCGGAGGCAGGCGAGTTCACTAGACGTGCTTTTGTGAACGGAAAAATGGACTTGATTGGCGCAGAGGCTGTTGTTGACCTTATTCACTCCAATTCTTCTCTGGGACAGTCAAATGCGGCAAAGGCCCTTTCGGGAAAGCTTTCAGCTCAGGTCGATGAAATCCGAAACAAGGCGGTTGCCTTTGCGGCAAATATTTCTGCCGTTGCGGATTTTCCCGACGAAATTGAACCTTTGTCGGATGAAGAGCTTGAAGAAAAAATTTCTGAAATTTCAAATGATATAGAAGTTATGCTTTCCGGATTCAGCAAGGGAAAGCTTATGCGTGACGGAATTATGACGGTTATAGCCGGACGTCCCAATGTGGGCAAATCGTCTTTACTCAACGCTCTCAGTCGTACCGAAAGGGCTATTGTAACAGATATTCCCGGAACAACGAGAGATACCATTGAGGAATACGTTAATCTCAGCGGTGTTGCACTTCGGCTTGTGGATACGGCAGGGATACGTGAAAGCGATAATTCTGTTGAGAAAATAGGAATCGACAGAGCAAAAAAGAATATCGAGGATGCTG
Organism: Oscillospiraceae bacterium; assembly: GCA_015068655.1. Taxonomy (GTDB): domain Bacteria; phylum Bacillota; class Clostridia; order Monoglobales; family Monoglobaceae; genus SIG440. Next base: position 60,148 of record SVKC01000001.1, on the reverse strand, counting down.
ACCTATGCTTGTTTGTTCTGGATAGCTCAAAGGAGCTTTCGGACGAGGATATGGAAATCTTCGGCTATATGCAGAATAAGAATATAATAGTTATACTGAACAAAACCGACAAAGGAGCAATTTTGAGCACGGAAGAGCTTGGAAAGAAGCTCCATATTGATGAACAGTCGATTGTTCTTACCGCAACCCCTGAAAATGGCGAGATTTCGGGAATTGACAATCTTGAAGAAAAGATAATGAGAATGTTCCTGAGCGGTGGAATAAGTTCCGATGATGTATTCATCTCCAATGACCGCCAGAAGAATGCTCTCATAAAGGCGAAGGCTGTGGCGGATGGTATGCTCGGAAGTCTCCGAAGCGGTATGCCTGCCGATATGCTCTATGTTGACCTTGAAGAGGTTATTGCGGCATTAGGTGAGGTTACGGGACAAACGGTTCAGGATGAAATAATAGACCGTGTTTTTGAACGGTTTTGCGTAGGAAAGTAACTCTGGTAATGGAGTTACTTTTTTTGTTAAAAAATAGACAAAAAAATAAAAAAATTTTTGAAGACAAATCGGAAGTTTTGTGGTAATATATATATAATAGATAAAATTTTCTTTCGTCAGATAAGGATAGAGTAGAAATGAGTAAAGCTTTTGAGCTGGAATTCAGCTTTGTTGAAAAATGGGGAAGATTGGCAAGTGCCGAGGATTTCCGGATTTATATTTACATATTGAGTTGCTTCAGGAAAAACGGAAAAATCCTGAAGGAGGAAGAAATTGCAAAGAAGCTCAGAATCAGTCCTGATGCGGTGGCGGATGCTATTGATTTCTGGATTACGGCAGAGGTTCTTGAAAAAGACGGATGCGGATATTGTTTTCCGGATATGGACAGTTCTTCAAAGATAGTTGATTTGGAAAAACCGAAAAAAGGGAGCAAGAAGTCTCAGACTTCGGAGCGGCTCAGAACCAGACCATCTTATGCCTCGGCAGAGATTGATGCAGCGGCTTCGGTCAATGACAGCGTTGATTATCTTTTCAAGCAGGCAGAGATTATTCTGGACAAGATTCTCAGCCCTTCGGATTTTGAAATGATTTATTCCTTTGTGGACTGGCTCGGACTTCCTGTTGAAGTTGTTATTATGCTTCTTCAGTTTGGAGCAAGACAGGGAAAAACGGGCAAAAGATACCTTGAAACTGTGGCAATTGACTGGGCAGACAAGGGAATTGATACCTATGAAAGTGCAGAGGAATATATACGGGAGATTGAACTTAAGCTTTCCAACGAAGGAAAGGTGCGGGGAATTCTTGGGATTTATGATCGTGCTCTGACCCAGACTGAAAAGAAGTATATCGGACTTTGGGTGGGCGAAAAGAAAATCTCTCCTGAGCTTATTGCGGCAGCTTATGACAGAACGGTTGCGGCAACGGGAAAGCTCAGCTGGGCGTATATGAACAAGATTCTTGAAAGCTGGAAGGAACAGTGCTTTGAAACTGTTGAGCAGGTGAGAGCAAACGAGGAAATGTTCAAAATCAAAAACTCGCCTACAAAGAAAAAGGAAAATGGGAAAAAGAGCAAATTCAATAATTACGAGGACACAAATAAGCCTGATTATTCGAATTTTGCTGAAGAAATACTTAGTGATATGCTGGAGGAGTGATAGTTATGGAATCGGCTTATGTTCTGGCAAGCCGTGAGCTTGAAGAAATCCGTCTTGCAAACAAGGCAGAGGAAAGCAGACGGCATATGGAGGTCTGCGAAAAGATACCGCAGTATCCGGAGATAGAAACTCAACTGATGAAGAACGGGACAAGACTTCTCAGCTGTATTCTGGACAGGAGCAATTGCTTTGAGGATGTGAAGAAAAGCATAAAGGAGCTTCAAAAAAAGAAGGCAGAATTACTTGTTGCAAATGGCTTTTCTGCTGATTATACAGACGAGATTTACAGCTGCGAAAGCTGTCGTGATACGGGCTTTGTAGAGGGCAGTCGTTGTGTATGCCTCAAAAATCTTATTGCAAAGAATATCGGTGCCAACTCAAACCTGACAGAGTTTATGCGTGAGCAAACTTTTGAGAAATTTGATATGTCAATTTTTGCGAACCAGACTGAAAACGGCGGCAGAGTGTTGAAGGTTATGCGGGTGGTTTGTGATACGGCTGTTACCTTTGCTGAAAGCTTTGACACAAATCATGAAAACCTTCTTCTGCTGGGAAATGCCGGAACCGGAAAAACCTTTGTTTCAAGCTGTATAGCAAACAGGGCTCTGGAAAGAGGCAAAACGGTTTATTACCAGACAGCATACAGACTTTTCGAAACCTTTGAGAATGCAAAATTCGGAAAGGGCGATGAGGAAGCTCCTGAAATTGTGAAGTATGTTTATGATGTTGACCTTTTGATTATTGATGATTTGGGAACAGAGTTTGTTACTCAATTCACGTCGGCAACACTTTTTGATATAATTAATTCGAGAATAACCGCAGGAAAAAGCACGGTTATTTCCACTAACCTCAGTTTTGAAACTCTTTCTGAGATGTATAGTCAGCGAATCACATCAAGGTTTTTGGGTGAATACAAAATTCTCCAGACCCTTGGTGAGGATATAAGAAAAATCAAACGGGTAAGATAAAAATTTGACATTTGGCAAGGAGGCGTTGTTATGAATATGTCAGAAATACTCGGAAGAATGAAGTTCACAGGATTTGGTGCAAAAACCTTCAAGGGCGGTATTCATCCCGCAGATATGAAGGCGGATACCGAAGGAAAGGAAATTGTTGAGCTTGAACCGTCGCAGGAAATGGTTTTTCCTCTTCAACAGCATATAGGAGCTCCTGCAGTTCCTTGTGTTGAGGTCGGAGATCGTGTCCTCATGGGACAGAGAATTGCAGAGGCAGGCGGCTTTGTGTCTGCACACATTCATTCGTCCGTTTCGGGAACGGTGAAGGCTGTTGAACCCAGAATGCATCATTCGGGAGTGAAAATCAACTCAATCATAATTGAAAATGACGGTCTTGATGAGCTTTGCCCCGAAATGCAGACAAAGGATTGGAAAAAAATGTCTGCAAAGGAGATTGTTGATGTTATACGGGATGCAGGCATTGTGGGTATGGGCGGTGCTACCTTCCCCACTCATGTGAAGATGAGCCCTCCTCCCGACAAGAAGATTGAATACATAATTGTCAACGGTGCGGAATGTGAACCTTATCTCACCTCCGACCATCGTGCTATGCTGGAGACACCTTATGAGATTATTGAAGGCTTGAAGGTTGTAATGGCAGTTTTCGGTCTTGAAAAGGGATATATTGCTATCGAAACAAACAAACCCGACGCCATTGCCGTAATGGAAGAATGTGCGGCCAATGAAAAGGATTGTACAATTGAGGTTGTGAGGGTGAAAACAAAATACCCTCAGGGCTCGGAAAAACATCTTATCAAGGCTGTTACGGGAAGGTTGGTGCCTCCCGGAAAGCTTCCGATGGACGTGGGATGTATCGTTGACAATATTGATACCTGTGCCGCTATCGGCAGAGCATTTTTGTACGGTGTTCCCGTTATCAAGCGTATTGTTACTGTGAGTGGTGATTGTATAGAAAATCCTGCAAATTTCAGAGTTCGTGTAGGTACAAATGTTGAAGATGTAATCAGAAACTGCGGCGGCTTCAAAAAAACTGCGGCGAAGGTTATTATGGGCGGCCCTATGATGGGTGTTGCTATGGTTTCAACCGATGTACCCATAGTGAAAAGCTCGGCAGGTATTCTTGCTTTCAGCGAGGATATGCTCTATGAAAGACCCAGACAAAACTGCTTAAGGTGCGGAAAATGCGTTGAAGGTTGTCCTATGAATCTTCTCCCGAACATAATCAAAGAGGCTGTTGTGGCAGGTGATATTGAAAAAGTTGAAAAGCTCAATGTTATGGATTGTATTCAGTGCGGTTCATGTACATATGTTTGTCCCGCTGAACAGAATCCTTTGCAGTTTGTGAGAACAGGCAGAGCTAAGCTTGCGGCAAAGGCGAAACAGGAGGTGAAGAAGTAATGGCTCTTGAAAATATAAATGAAAAACTTGTTGTTTCTGAATCACCTCATGTGAGATCGGGAAACTCTACGGCACAGGTAATGCTTGATGTTGTTATTGCACTTACGCCTGCACTTGCGGCAGGTACGGTTATTTTTGGCTTTCGTGCCATTTTTGTGACTCTTGTATGTGTCCTTGCGGCTGTTGCTTCTGAATGGATATGGCAGAAGCTTCTTAAACAGCCGATTACTGTGGGTGACTTCAGTGCTGTGGTTACCGGACTTTTGCTGGCACTAAATCTTCCGGTTACTATTCCGCTTTGGATAGCGGCAATCGGTTCGGTCTTTGCGATAATTGTTGTAAAACAGTTCTTCGGCGGCATAGGTCACAACTTTATGAATCCCGCTCTTGCGGCACGTGCGTTTTTGCTGACCTCATGGGCTCAGGCAATGACAACCTGGCAACAGCCTTACGCAGATGCGATTTCGTCTGCAACTCCTCTTGCGATAATGAAGGGCGGACTTGAGGAAAAGCTTCCGACCTATCTTGAAATGTTCCTCGGAAATACACCGGGATGTATCGGTGAAGTATCAACTCTTGCGATTCTTCTGGGTGCAGCTTATCTGCTTTTCAGGAGAGTTATCAGCATCAGGATTCCTGCAACTTACATAATTACTGTTGCAGTATTGACCTTCATTTTTGGCGGCAAGGACGGATTTTTTAAGGGTGATGCTCTTATGCATATTCTGTCTGGCGGTCTTATGCTTGGTGCTTTCTTTATGGCAACAGACTATGTTACCACTCCTTATACAAAGACCGGACAGATTATTTTCGGACTGGGTTGCGGTATACTCACGTCAGTCATAAGAATTTACGGCGGTTATCCGGAAGGAACATCTTATGCAATTCTTCTTATGAATGTGGTTGCTCCTCTTATTGACAAAAAATGTGTGCCGAAACGCTTCGGTGCTCCGAAGGAGAAAAAGTTCAAACTAGCAAAAGGAGGTAGGAACTGATGTTTGGAAAAGATACGATTGTTATATCTCTTAAGCTATTTGTAATTACTGCTGTTGCGGCTCTTTGTCTTGCCTTTGTGAACGGACTTACAAAGCAGGTGATTGCTGATAATGCAAAAAAAGCCGAAGCTGAAGCTATGCAGGAGGTTCTTGGTACGGCGAAGACTTTCATGGAAGTCAAGGCGGAATTTCTTCCTCAATCAAAGGTTGATGGCGTTGCTATCGAAAAGCTCAATGTGGGTTTTGATGGCGAAAATCCTGTAGGTTATGTTGTTACTGCCGTTTCAAAGGAAGGCTATGGCGGTGATGTGAAGGTTATGGTCGGACTTGACGGAAACCTTGCGGTAACGAGAATTGAAATTTTGGAGTCCTCCGAAACCGCAGGTCTTGGTGCAAATGCATCAAAGCCTGCATTTGCGGGACAGTTTGAAGGCAAGAATGCTGCTCTCACTGTTGTGAAGGGTGAGGCAAAGGAAAACGAAATTTCCGCTATTGCCAGTGCGACAATCACATCAAAGGCTGTTACGGGATGTGTAAATGCGGCTATGCTGGCGGCACAGGATGCAAAAGCACTTAATCCGGCTGATGCCTTTGTGAACACAAATAATGGAGAAGGAGGTACGGAGGAATAATGAAAAATACATTTTTAAACGGTATCTTCAAGGAAAATCCTACATTTGTATTGTTTTTGGGTATGTGTCCGACCCTTGCGGTGACTACTGCAGCGATTAACGGTATTGGAATGGGACTTTCAACAATGGCGGTTCTGGTTTGTTCAAATATTTTTATATCACTTCTTCGCAGCTTTATCCCCGAAAAGGTGAGAATTGCGGCATATGTGGTTGTTATTGCAAGCTTTGTTACCGTTGTTGAGATGCTTATGAACGCATATGTTCCCGCTCTTTCAAAGTCTTTGGGACTTTATATTCCGCTTATTGTTGTAAACTGCATTATTCTCGGACGTGCGGAAGCTTTTGCTTCAAAAAATGGTCCGCTCAAGTCAGCTTTTGATGGGCTTGGTATGGGTCTTGGCTTTACTTGCGCGCTGACAATAATCGGAAGTATTCGTGAAATACTCGGTGCAGGCTCAATATTTGGCTTTTCACTGTTCGGAGAAAGCTTTCAGCCTATGACAATTATGATTTTGCCTCCAGGAGCTTTTCTAACCCTGGGAATTATTGTTATGGTGATTAACATTATTTCACAGAAAAAGAAGAAGGGGGAGAGTAAAATTGTTTAGAGATTTGCTTATTATCAGTATCGGCGCAATTCTTGTACAGAATTTTGTACTTGTTCAGTTCCTCGGAATCTGTCCTTTTCTTGGTGTCTCAAAAAAGGTTGAAACGGCAACGGGTATGGGCTTTGCGGTTGTTTTTGTTATGGCGTGTGCTTCGGCAATTACCTGGGTGGTTCAGGAGCTTCTGATTGCTCTCGGAATTGAATATCTCCAAACAATTGCCTTTATTCTGGTTATTGCCGTATTGGTTCAGTTTGTTGAGATGTTTCTTCAAAAGTCTGTTCCGTCACTTTACAACTCTCTCGGAATTTATCTTCCGTTGATTACCACCAACTGTGCTGTTTTGGGTGTTGCTATTCAGAACATAACCAAGTTCGGAGGATTGGAATACAGCTTTATAAAGTCTGTTGTTTACGGCACAACTGCAGGAATTGGCTTTACGCTTGCTATTGTTTTGTTTGCAGGTGTTCGTGAACGTCTTGAAAGCTCAAATATTCCCGAATTCTTGAAGGGAATGCCTATTACACTTATTACTGCAAGCCTTTTGTCCATTGCTTTCATGGGCTTTTCAGGCTTGAGCTTTTAGGGGGTGCAAATATGGAAATTTTGAAGGCTGTTCTTGCAATTGGCGGCATGGGTCTGATTTTTGGTGCCCTGTTGGCTGTTGCGGCAAAGATTTTTGAAGTAAAGAAGGACGAACGTATTCCCCTTATTACAGAATGTCTACCCGGTGCAAACTGTGGCGGTTGCGGATTTGCAGGATGTGCGGCTTATGCGGAAGCAATTTGCAATGGTGAGGCAAAGGTAAATCTTTGTCCCGTTGGCGGACCTAAGGCTGCTGCCAAAATTGCGGAGATTATGGGTGTTGAGGCAGAAGAGGACGAAAGAATGGTAGCCTTTGTTGCCTGTGCAGGAACTCCTGAAGTGGCAAAAAACAGGTTTCTCAACAATCAAGATATCGATTGTCATACTGCAAATCGCCTTGCAGGTGGTATAAAGGGTTGTACGTACGGTTGTCTTGGTTGTGGTTCGTGCGTTGAGAAGTGCTCTTTCGGGGGAATAAGCGTTGTGAATGGCGTAGCTGTTGTCAATCGCAATCTTTGTACAAACTGTGGTGCTTGTATTGAGGAGTGTCCCAGAGGGGTGATTATACGTATTCCATATTCCACACGGGCGGCTGTGTTCTGCAACTCAAAGGCATCCGGAAAGGAAGTTCGTGCGGTGTGTGATGTTGGTTGTCTCGGTTGCGGAATCTGTGCGAAAAACTGTCCGAAAGAGGCAATAACAGTAGAAAATAATGTTGCTAGGATTGATGGTTCAAAATGTGTCGGATGCGGCATATGTGTTGAAAAATGTCCGAAAAAATGCATTGAACTTATAAACAAAACAGCAGAAATAAAGGTTGCTGTTGCGGTGAAAAAAAGATAAAAAATCTTAGAATTAAGACCTGTAACAAAATGAAATTTTCGGGACGGGATGAAACCCGTCCCCTACATATATTGCACACTCGTTTTTTTGTGACACAATTTGTAGGGTTCGATTTCCACACCGAACCGTTTTTTTCATTTCGTTACAGGTCTTTTTGTTTTACAAATTCTTTAGCTTTGCTTCAAGACACTCCTTGATTGATTTGGGAGTAGCTTTTCCTTGAAGACCTCTTGTTGTCTGTCCCATAAAGAAGCCGAATACAGAGGTTTTTCCGTTTTTGTAGTCCTCCACAAGGTCCTGTCGTTCTGCAAAAAGCTTGTCAATGAAATCATTGATTGCGGACAAGTCCTCTTCGACAATAAAGTTATTTTTCTTTGCGATTTCCATAGGGTCGCCGCCTTCTTCAAACATATAACGGATTATTGTCTTTGCATCGTTTCGGTTGACGGTGTTTTTGTCAGCCATTTCACAAACTTTTGCAAAATCTGCGGCTGTAACGGGAATTTCCTCGTCATCAGTTTCTTTCACTCTTCTCATAACTTCTGTCAGAAACATATTTGCAACGCTTTTGTATTCGGGGTAGATTGCAACAGTTTCATCGTAGAAATCCGAGATGTATTTTTCAAGAGTGAGAACTCTTGCGTCCTCGTCGGTGAGCTTGTATTCGTTCACATATTTGCTTACTCTTTCGTGGGGAAGGAGCGGGATTTCACTCTTTGCCTTTTCTATATCTTCATCGGTGAAAGAAATTGCCATAATATCAGGCTCTGGGAAATAACGGTAGTCGTTGGCGTTTTCCTTGCTTCTCAGGGAAGATGTTGTTCCTGTTGCATCGTCGAAACGTCTTGTTTCCTGAACAACCTTGCCGCCGTCGTCGAGAATCTTTGTCTGTCTTTCGATTTCACATTCAATTGCTCTCTGGATTGAACGGAAGGAGTTGAGGTTCTTTATTTCCGCTCTGTCTCCCAAAACAGGCGAGCCTGCAGGTTTCAAAGAAACATTTACATCGGCACGGATTGAACCCTCTTGCATTTTTGCATCACATACGTTGAGATACTTGAGATAGAGGGCAATCTTTGAAACAAACTCTGCCGCTTCCTCAGCAGATGTGATGTCGGGCTCAGAAACTATTTCAATCAGCGGCACGCTGCAACGGTTGTAATCCGCCCAGCTCTGTCCGTGATAGTCGTCATGAACCATCTTTCCCGCATCCTCTTCAAGGTGAATCTGGTGAATTCTGACGGTTGTTCCCGTTGAAAGCTCAATTTTCCCGTTTACGCACAATGGAAGGTCAAGCTGTGAAATCTGGAAAGCCTTGGGAAGGTCGGGGTAGAAGTAGTTCTTTCTGTCAAATCGTGAATAACGGTTGATGTCACAACCAAACGCAAGTCCGGCACGGATTGCATAATTCACGGCTTCGTGGTTGATAATGGGAAGTGCACCGGGCTGACCTGTACATACAGGGCAGATGTGAGTATTGGGGTCGCCGCCGAAGGAGGCGTCACAGGTGCAGAATGCTTTCGTTTTTGTTGAAAGCTCGGCATGAACTTCAAGACCGATGACTGTATCGTATTTTGCGCACATTGTCAGTTACCTCCTTATATATTTGCTGTGGGATGTGCGAAGCTTTTTTCGTATACATCCGCAAACTGGATTATTCTTGCATCGTCAAATCTTTTGGCAGAGAGTGAAAAACCGATGGGCATATTCTCTGAATTAACTCCGCAGGGCACTGAAATTGCAGGGATTCCTGCGATGTTTGCCGTAACTGTACAAACATCTGCCAGATACATTTTTACGGGGTCGTCGATGTTTGAATCGATTCCGTATGCAACAGTTGGTGCTGAAGGTGTCAGCATAAGGTCGCACTTTTCAAAAATCAGGTCATGCTCCAGACGGAACTGTTGACGTACTGCGAGAGCCTTCTTGTAGTATGCATCATAATAACCGCTTGAAAGAGCGTATGTTCCAAGAAGAATTCTTCTCTTTACTTCTGTTCCAAAGCCTTCTGCCCTGGATTTCTTGATAAGCTCGTCATAGCTTTCGGGTGAGTCTGTGCGATAACCGTATTTTACACCGTCATAACGTGAAAGGTTTGTGCTTGCTTCTGCACAGGCAAGGAGGTAATATGCCGAAACTGCATATTTGAGTGTGGGCATTGAAACTTCAACAAGCTCTGCACCAAGAGACTTATAAAAGTCCGCAACCTTGATTACGGCGTTCTTTACCTCTTCGTCAATACCATCACCGTAGAATTCTTTGGGAATACCGATTTTCATACCCTTTATGTCCTGACCGAGAAGTGCGTTGAAATCAATATTGTGACGTCTGGATGTGCCGTCGTGTACGTCCTGACCTGCAATGGCGTTGAGGATAATTCCACAGTCTTCGGCAGAGTTTGCCATAGGACCAATCTGGTCGAGGGAGCTTCCGAAGGCAATAAGCCCATAACGTGAAACTGTTCCATATGTGGGTTTCATACCAGTAATACCACAGAAAGACGCTGGTTGACGAACCGAACCACCCGTGTCTGAGCCGAGAGCTGCCGCACAAAGACCTGCCGCAACGGCAACAGCACTTCCACCTGAAGAACCACCGGGAACACAGCTTGTGTTGAAGGGATTTTTTGGCTTTGCAAGGGCAGAAGTCTGTGAAGAACCGCCCATTGCAAATTCGTCCATTGAGGTTTTGCCCAATGTTACAATGCCTTGAGCATTCAGCTTTTCCATAACGGTTGCATTGTAGGGAGGTGCATAGTCTGCAAGCATCTTTGAAGAACAGGTGGTCTTGATGTCCTTTGTGCAGATATTGTCCTTTATTGCAAGGGGAACACCCGTAAGGGGTGAAATGCTTCCTTCTGCAATTTTTTTGTCGGCAGCTTCTGCCATTTTGAGAGCCTCGTCTTCGCATACTGTGTTGAATGCACCAAGAGATTGATTTTCACTTATCTTTTTGAGATATTCTTTTGTAAGCTCAACAGAGGAAATTTCCTTTGCATCAAGTTTTTTTCTGAGCATGGTTAAAGTTGTCATATCAGCACCTCCTTAATCAACAATTTTGGGAACAACAAACTGATTTTCAATAACTTCAGGACCATTTTTCACGATTCCGTCCATATTGTCAAATTCGGTAATATTGTCCGCACGCAGTTCCCCAAAGGGTATTGCGTTTGTCATATCTATGGGATTATATTCAAAGTCGGAATCGCCGATAGTGTCCATAAGATTGATAATATCGGTCATTTCCTTCTGATATTCCTTCATCTCGTCTTCCGAAAGATGAAGCTTTGAAAGCTCACAAAGAAGCTTCAGGTTGTCCATTGATAACATATAGTCACTTCCTTTAAAATACATTATCTTTTATTTTAACACTATTAAGAAAATTTTGCAATACACTTTTAGTAAGATTTTAACCCCAAAAAGGATTTTTATTATTGAAAGAAATATTGCTTTTTAATTTTTTTTATTAGAATGAGGTTGTTGGAAAAAAGTATCCATTGAAGGAAAATCATAGATTTTCGTTAAATCAAATATTATTTTTAAAATTATTTTTATATTCAAAAGGTGATAGACCGGTTTCTTTTTTAAAGTATGTAGAAAAATGAGTATGGCTGTTAAACCCTATTCGGGAAGCAATATCCGATATTGATAAATTTGTATTGAGCAAAAGGCGTTTGCTTTCATTTATTCTCAAATTCAAAATGTACTTGTGCATACTTGTGCCTGTATGTCGTATGAAAAGTCTGTTCAAATAATATTCGTGATAGCCGGCTATTTCAGCTAGCTCACTATTCTTTATTTCTTTGGCAAAATTTGAGGTAACATAAGCAATGATTTTGTTGATTGCATCAGAAGAATTAGTTGTTGTATCGCTATTTTGTTTGTGTAGCTTGATGAGAAGTAATTTGAGTATTGAACTGCAGTTTTCTCTGAAATATGCCTTTTGAATTGAGTATTCTTTTGTAATATCAGAAATTGTAGGTTTGAATTCCGTAGCGTTTTTCAGTAACAGAAAAGAATTCAAAAAATCACTGTCTTTGATATTACATTTATCTATGGGGCTGTAATTTTTTGTGTGATTGAATTCCATAGGGATAGGTCTGATAATTTCGGACTGATGTTGCGAAAGGTCAAAATTCAGTGAGTATAGCTGAAGTGTTTCGCCTGTTTCGATGGTATATTTTGTTCCCCCACAGCAATAAAATAGAGTGTTTTTGGTCAAGGGCATTTCGGAATTGTCTACGAAGATTTTTGCATTACCGCTTATTATGTAAAATAATCTGCAATCCTTTACGTATACATTGCTGTGTTTTACGGAGTAAGTGAGTTGTTCTGCAAAACGGATATGAGGATTTATATCTGCAATTTTCATTTTTATCTCCAAAAAGTTTGTTTTGTTAAAATTGTAGTTTGTTTTTTATGTTTATATTACCACAATAATATGATAAAATCAAGATATTAAGTTTCATCTTTAGGTATTTTTTGTGAAAATTTTGATTCTATTATATAACAGGAGGTAAAATAATGTTAAGCAGTAAAGTGATTAAAGAAGCGGCACTTGCGGCAGGTGCAGACGCTTGTGGAATTTCGCCAATGTCAAGATTCGATGGAGCACCTGATGAAATGAATCCGCAGTTTTTGTTTCCTGAGGCAAAAAGCTGTATAGGCTTTGTTTTCAGAATACCCAGAGGTGTTCAGCGTGGAATTGAAGAGGGAACACAGTTTTATCAGTATCCGTCAATGGCATATGGCGGCATAAATGAAATATACGCTCCTGCTGTACTTTATCAGGTGGGCAAGGTAATTGAAGATGAGGGGTATGAGGCATTTGTTTACCGTAATACAGGCGCAAGAGGTGTTGTGTCGGATATGGACGGAAGCCCCGGCAATACTCTTTCACCCGAAGAACAGATTGAGGTAAATGAATATGCAAAAACCAACACGGCACACCACAGAAGTGTACAGTTTACAAGACCGGCTCGTGAAGGCGGTGTTGCACCTGATTTGCAGTTTCAGTTCAGAATTGCGGCAGTTGCTTGCGGTCTTGGTGAGATTGGCTGGAGCAAAATGCTGCTTACTCCTGAATTCGGACCTCTCCAGAGAGTAGCGTTCATATTCACCGATGCAGAATTTGATGAGTATGACCAAATGTATAACGGCAAGCCCTTGTGCCGTAAGTGCGGTGCTTGTGTGAGAGAATGTCCCGGCGGATGTATTCCTGCTATAAATTCAGGAAAAACAATAACAGTTAATCTGGATGGCAAAGTTTTAGAGTGGGGCGACATTGATATGTGGCGTTGCTATGCGTTCTATACCCATGCGGGCAGATATTATAATCCCTTTGTGCCAAAGGACGTATGGGACAAAAATGAAAATGGTGACCTTGACCTTATGGAAGGGGTAACAGATGTTGCTGACGAAAAGGAAATTATGAAGGTCTACGGTGCACTGGCAAAATATTTCCCCAGTTGGGTCGGCTACAACATGGCAAAATGCGGCGGCTGTATAAGAGCATGTGTTTCTGTCCTTGAGAAGAAAGGCGGCTGTATGGAAGACAGATTCAAAGAACCCTTAAGAACAAAGAAAGCATGGAGGCTTGACAGATAATGGAGATTTTTGAACATAAGGGCGAGGGCTGGAAACCGCTATTTGACTTTGAGGGCTGGAGAATCGGGATGATACATTACGATGAAAGGTTTTCAAAAAGAGTTGAAGATGAACGGCATCTTTTGACGGATGAAGCCTTTGTGCTGCTTAAAGGAAATGCTGTTATATACGAAGAGGATAAGGAATATATAATGGAGCTGTATAAAGTTTATAATGTGAAAAAGGGACTTTGGCATCATATTGTGTTGTCTGAAGATGCAGAGGTACTTGTGGTGGAAAACAGCAGCACTGCCAGAGAAAACTCAGAAAGAAGGTTGGTAAAATGACAGCTGAATTTATAAAACAAAAAGCAAAAGAGCTTGGTGCAACAGTTTGTGGAATAGGCAGAGTGTATGGAGAAGAGAATCCTCAAAGAGACCCTAGGATGATTCTCCCCAATGCAAAATCTATTATCGGCTTTGGTTTTGCAGTACCAAAGGGGATGTATATGGCAATGGACAGAGGAAGTCAGTATTATACATATACAACACTTGGAGTAAAATATTTTGATGAGGAAATGGCGGAAATATTTCTTCTCAAAATTGGTGGAATGATTGAGAACGAAGGCTATGATGCTTGTCTTCAGAAATCTGTTCCTAACCTCAGAATAAAGGGTGACAAAAACACAAATCCTGAAGTGTTTGATACATATGAGCTTATTCACGCCGAAGCGGTTGAAGACGGAAAACCTGCTCCTGATGTTATTATTGACTTCGGAAAAGCAGCAAAGGCTTGCGGACTTGGCGAAATGGGTCTGAGCGGAAAGATAATAAACAAGAAATACGGACCTTTTATGCGATACTGTTTTATCATAACAGATATGCCACTTGAATTTGATGAAGAATTGACCGAAAGTGTTTGTGACAAGTGCGGTGCGTGCATAAAGGCTTGCCCCGGCAATGCAATAGACGAAAAGGGGCTTGATACGTGGCAGTGCAGTGTTTATTACAAGGGAGCACACAAGTCAAATCCTTTTATTACAGAGGAATTCTTGAAGGATAATCCTGAACGAGAAGCGATTCTCAATGGTGAAAAGCGATTTGATGCAGAATCTGCCCGTGAGATATACAAAGAAATGGATTTTTTGCCCAATACTCAGTGGGGATATGCACCATGCTTATGCGGCAGAAAGTGTGATATTGCCTGTTATAAGCATCTGAAAGGAGAGCTTTGATTATGAGAGAAAGAATTATAGAGCTTGCAAAAGCAAACGGTGCGGATATTGTGGGCTTTGCGCCAAGCAGCCGTTTTGAAAAAGACAATCCTATCTTCAAAATTATGCCTGACACAAAGACAGTGATTGGTCTTGCATTCCGTGTGCTTCGTGGAATTTACAGAGGGATTGAGGAAGGCAGTACATATTATCAGTACACAACTATGGCGGTTGAAAATATGGAAGAAACCGTTATGCCAATGGCACAGCTGAAAGTTGCCATGATGATTGAAGAGGAAGGATATATTGCACTCCCCCAACGCCGTCATCAGCAGATTATGGCAGAAGAAAACAGTACAAATCCTGAAGTTGCATATGATGCGGTATACAGAGGCAGAACTGCTGAAACTCAAATGGATTTTCTTGATACTGCCATAAAATGCGGACTTGGCGAAAAGGGTTTTCATAATACTCTTCTCACTGATGAATTCGGACCTATGGTGAGATATTGTTTTATACTTACCGATGCAGAGCTTGAAGAGAGTGACATTGTTGAGCCTCACCTATGTGACAAGTGCGGAAAATGTAAGGATGCCTGCCCCGGCAAAGCCATAGACAATGACGGAAATGTGGATGCATGGCAATGTGCGGTTTATTATAACGGCGCAAATGGTACAAAGAATCCTTTTATGTCACCTGAGGCATTTGCTGATTTTGATAACCGTATTGAAATAATTGCAGGAGAGGCGAAAGTAACACCTGAAACCGCAAGAAAGATTCTTGATAACATATATTTTTATCCGCCGGCACAACACGCATATCAATGTTCAATCTGTGGTCGTGCCTGCGATGTGGCGTGTTATATCCATCTTGAAGAAAAAGGTGTGTTGACAAAGAAATTTAAGACACCTTTCAGAAAGAGAGAGGAGTGGAGCTTTGATGTGGATAGCTTCAGATAACGCAGGAAAAAAGTATAATGTTTCGGTAAATAATGATGTGTTTGTTGTGAAAAGGTCAGATATACCGGAGAACCTCGAGTATATTGACCTTGTAAATGAAGCTCTCTTTGCCAAAACCGGAGAAAACGGATATTATGTAATTGCAGATTTTGACAAAAAGGGAAGCAGGCTTTGTTTCTTCAATGACAAGCCGGATGATGAACGAATTTTGAAGCAGGACCTTATGCCGCTCTTTGGTGTAAAAAAAGACGGCAGCTGTGCACTTGTGATAGTTGAAGGTTTTAAATATGAGTTCAGCCTTGTTTTTGGCGTTAAGAATGGTGAATATTATATTTATCCTCGGTTCTTCTTGAATGGAAATGTGCCTTACGAAGATATTTGTATCAAGCTGATAACCTTGGAAAATGATGCAACTTACAGCGATATGGCTGTTGCATACCGAAACTATCAGCTGGGAAAAGGTGTTTGTTTGCCCCTTTCGGAAAAGATAAAAGAACGTAAAGCACTGGCATACGCAATTGCTGCCCCTGAAATACGTATCAGAATGGGCTGGAAGCCTGCACCGCCAACAGTGCTTGAACAAACACTTGAAAATGAACCTGAAATGAAGGTTGCATGCACATTTGACAGAGTGTGCGACCTGATTGACGAGATGAAAGCACAGGGTATTGATAAGGCACAGCTTTGTTTGGTTGGGTGGAATAAAAGCGGACACGACGGAAGATGGCCGCAAATTTTCCCGGTGGAAGAAAAGCTTGGCGGCGAAAAAGGACTCCGACACCTAATTTCTTATGCACAGAAAAACGGCTATCAGATTGTATGTCATACAAACAGTACGGATTGTTATAGCATTGCCGATACCTTTTCTGAGGATATTGTAGTCAAGAATGAAGACGGTTCGATTGGTATGAATGACTTTGGCTGGAGCGGCGGAAGACCGTATGATCTTTGTCCCGTCAAGGCGCTTGCATATGCAAAAAGCTATCTGCCAAAGGTGAGGGAGCTGGGATTCGAAGGCCTGCATTACATTGATGTGTTAACAGTTGTTCCTTTAAGATGGTGTTATGATAAAAACCACCCTGTGAATTCAAAAGAAACTCTTGAAATGTATCATAAGATAATGGCACTTTGCCATGAGCTCTTTGGCGGTTTTTCATCGGAAGGATGTTTTGACTTTGGCGCAGAATATCTTGATTACGGACTGTATGTGTCGAGACCGGTAGTTGAGGATGTTATGGCTGACAAGGTCGTTCCATTCTGGCAAATTGCCTATCACGGCATAATGCTTTACAACTCCACAACCGATACGGTGAATTATCCCATAAAGGATGTTAAAAATCACTTGCTTGTTCTTGAGGATGGAACAAGACCTTCGTTTTATATCTATTCAAAATTTTTGGAGGGAAGCGATAATGATGATTGGTTGGGAAAAGAAGATTTGATTATTGATACAGATGAGCAACTGAGATTTAGCGTGTCAAAAATCAAGGAGGCTTATGAAGAATATAAAACTATTAAGCATCTTCAAACTGAATTTATATTGGAGCACAAGGAAGTTGAGGAAAATATTTTTGCGGTTACATATTCGGATGGCACAAAAGTAATTGTTGATTACAACACACTTTCTTACAAAATTAGATAAAAAAACAAAATGGCGATTTTCTAATTTTGAAAATCGCCATTTTGTTTTGCCAACCTTATCCACGACCAAAAAAATCACCAAAATCACGTCTCAGGTCATCTTCGTCGTCCTCGGAATAAAACTCATTCTCGTCATAAAATCCGTCATTATTGTCAAAATCCCCGTCATAGTCATCATAGTCTTCGATAACGTTCTCGTCCTCGTCTTCCTCATCATCCCAATTTCGGTCGCCGCCAAATGCCTCATCGGGGAAAAGCTCTTCAAAGCTCAACATTTCAGGGTCGTCTGCGTTTTCGTATACCAAATCCACATCAAGAGTATTGTAGTCCTCGTCCGTTTCGAGACAAGCACCGCAGCTGTCGCAAACCTTTTTGGGGTCAAGGTCACACATATTGCATTCACCGCAATTGTCACAAATTCTGTTATCATACAAAATACACATTTTCTTTTCCATGTCAAATATCCTCTTGTGTTGAAAGTGTTATTCCGCTTTTTTCCAAGGTTTCAAAAGCTTCGTTCATATTGTCTGTTCTTATTGCCACTCTGCCTGTTGCGGCAACTTCGCCAATGAAGGAATAGACATATTGCACATCAATGTTTTTTGATGCCAGCTGCATAACAATTTCATCAAATGCACCCAGTTTGTCTTTCATAACAGCAACAATGACTTCGTTCATTTGTGCCGTAAAGCCGGCATTTCGCAACAGCTCTGCCGCGCGGTCAGGCTCCTTCACTATAAGCCTGAGTATACCGAACTCCACCGTGTCCGCAACGCTGAAAGCACGTATATCGATTTTCTCTTCAGCAAGAATTTTTGTTATTTTCCCAAGCTGTCCGGGCTTGTTCTCCACAAAAACCGAAATTTGTTTTACAAACATTTTTTTTCACAACCCTTCAATATTTCTTCAATCAGCAAAACTGACGTGTCAAAATCTGCTTTGCTTACCCTCTCGGGCTCACCATCCTCACAAAGAACCGAAATGCCTATTGCCGCACAGGGGGCTCCACAGGAAACTGCAATCTGCTCCAAATGAAAGTTATTTTCGCTGACAACAGTTTCTGCATCGAGATTCTTTTCTTGTGCCAACGTTTCAATTTTTTTTCTTAAATCAGGATTTGCAACAATTTTCTCGTCCTTTGCTATAATTACACATCCGTCATCTGTGCATCCGTCAACTGTAATAATCTGTTCAAAGGAATGAACACCGAAGAAGGCTCGCAGTCCCCTTGCCCCAAGTCTTTTTTGAGCGGAAAACAAGATAGTTACGTTTTCTGCACAATCGGTATTTTCCAGTGCCTTGCAGACAGCCGCTGCCGCAATGCGATTTTTGAGCCCGTAAGCTGTATAACCGCCATCTTCTTCACTGAAATCAGGGACAATTGCCCCGAAATCGCCTTTTTTTACCGAGCCTTCATCAAGCAGAATATATAAATCAGAAAGCTTTGCGTCTTCGGTATCTTTTTCATTATCACAAAATACCTTGCCGCAAGATGCGTTTTCGAAAACAACTTTGCGACCGATTATGTCCTTTGGCTTTATATTTCCCACAGCAGAAAAACGTATCTGTTCATCATTTGGCGTGATTACCATAACTCCCGTGCTGTCCATCCCGCACTCAATACAAAGTCTTCCGTCTCCTGAGCTTGCCGCAAGGTTTCCCAGATTATCAACAAATACCTTTTCGAACTTGGACTGAATCCTGTTTTTCAAAAGTTCACAAAGCGGTTCTTCACATCCCGAAGGAGCAAAAGCCTCAACGATATTTTGCATTAATTCTCACTCCTTCCCAAGTCTTCAAGAAATCCCTCTGCAAGCTTCCGGCAGTTTTCAATGTCATTCTTGCTTACTACACAGGAAGCAGAATGAAAGTATCTGCATGGCACAGAAATCGAAGCTGTTTTTATGCCGCCGTCGAGAAGATGTATTATCCCTGAATCATTTCCGCCGGCCGTGGATCCTTTGAGTTGATATGGAATTCCTCTTTTTTTTGCGGCATTGCACAAAAGCTCCACTGTTTCACGGTTTGTTTTGCAAGCAGAATCAAGAACTGTAATTGCAGGTCCCTTGCCCATTTCCGTAACTCTCAGGTGCTTTGGAACTCCGGTCATATCGTTGCAGGTTGTTACTTCAAGCACAACCGCAAAGTCGGGGTTAATTCCGCGGACAGCAGTTTTTGCACCTCGAAGTCCGACCTCTTCCTGAACTGTGAAGGCACATACCAGATTTACATTCCATTTTTTTCTGAGTAATTCAATCATAACTGCACAGCCGAGACGGTCGTCAATAGCTTTTGCCTTTATCTGATTGCCAAATTCTCGGTATTCGCTGTCAAAACCGAAATAATCGCCTTTTTCTACCAGCTTTTTCGCTTCTTCACGGCTGTTTGCACCAATGTCCGCAAATAACTCGTCGATAGAGGGGGTGGTCTGTCGTTCTTCCTTTGTTGTCAGATGTATGGGCTTCAAGCCGATAACACCGGGGCAACCATTTATAATCACTCTTTTTGAAATCAAAACCTTTGGGTCAATACCTCCGATTGCTTCAAACTTTATATAGCCATCTTCTGTAATGTCGGTTACAATAAAACCGACCTCATCCATATGTGCTGCAAAAAGAATTGTCTTTGCATCGGACTTGTCTTCGGCAAGCTTGAAAACTACCAGATTTCCCATACTGTCAACGGAAAGGTCGACATCACAATCCTTGAGCTCTTCAATAATAATTTCACGTACTTCTCTTTCGTTTCCCGAAACCCCGAAAGCATTCGTAAGCTTTTTAAGCAATGACCTCACCTCCGCAGATAATTTCCTTCAAAAGTCTGCAAACACACTGAACATCAAGCAAATCCACCGTTTCAACTGTTGTATGCATATACCTGAGGGGAATTGAAATGATAACGCAAGGAACACCGTTTCCTGAAGTCTGTATTGCCCAGGCGGTTGTGCCTGAGCTTCGAGGAGCTACCTCAATTTCAAAGGGAATACTATTTTTCTTTGCGACAGACATAAGTTTTTTTGTATAATCATAATGGACATTGGGTCCTCGGAGGATTGCTGCACCGCTGCCGAGAGGAAAGGTTTCGCATCCGTCAGCATCGGGTGTTCTTCCATAAGTTACGTCCAGCACCACCGCAAGGTCGGGTGCATTTTCGCCTGCAACCGTATATGCACCGAGAAGCCCTGATTCCTCACCGCTTGTGAAGGCAACGGATAGGTTCACCGGAAGTATTTTTTCGTTCAGTTCTTCCAATACTTCAAAAATTGCGGCAATGGACACACGATTATCCAGAGCCGCTGAAGAAATTTTTCCTCCGATTAGCTCACATAGCTTTGAGTCAAGCAAAATGGGGTCGCCTACTCTAATAATCTCTGTTGCCTTTTCTCCTAGACCTGTATCAATAAGCATATTAGATGCGCTGATACCTTTCTTTGCTTCGTCCTTGTCGGTAATATGGGGTGGTTTTGCGCCAATAATGCCGAGAACCTTTTCCTGTCCGAGAATCCATACCTCTGCACCGGGAAGAATACGTTCGTCAACACCGCCCACTGTATCAAAGCCTACAAATCCGTTTTCGTCAACGGATGAAACAATAAGACCGATACGGTCAAGATGTGCCTCAAGCATAACTGTGGGTGCATCCGAATTTTCTGAATAAATATTTCCCAGAACGCAGTTCGTTTTTGAAACCGATGCATCGGGACAGTATTTTTTCAGCTTTTCACAAAGTGTGAGAGAAAAATCTTTTTCAAAACCTGAAATACCGGGGTATTTCAGCAGTTCCTTTGTTGTTTCCAGAATACTCATAAATCAAATTCCTTTTAGCGTAATATATTGTATATTATACCCCAACGGCTCATTTCAGTCAAGGAAAAACAACAATCTGAATGGTCAGTTTTAACAAAAAAACAAAAATTCAACAAAAAGTCTTTATTTTTTCAAAACTTTGTGATAACATATATTTGTGAAAAGTTGCATTTTCACAATGTCCAAAACAATATTTTATCCAAAGATTATTATCACGGAGATAAGGAGAGCGGTAATTATGGATATGGTTTTTGTAATTTTGGGGCTGATAGGCGGATTGGCGCTGTTTCTGTTTGGTATGGATCTTATGGGTGACGGTCTGAAAAAGCTGGCGGGCGGCAAGCTTGAATCTATTTTGGCACGGCTTACGTCAAACAGATGGACAGGGCTGCTTCTGGGATTTGTTGTTACGGCTGTTATTCAAAGCTCATCTGCGACGACGGTTATGCTTGTAGGCTTTGTAAACTCGGGTATAATGAATCTGGGTCAGACAATCAGTATTATTATGGGTGCCAACATAGGCACAACAGTTACGGCGTGGCTTCTCGCACTCAAGGATATTGAGGGGGCTGCGTTCATCAATCTTCTGAAACCGGAGAATTTTACACCTGTTCTTGCTGCCATTGGTGTGATTATTACTATGACCACCAAAAGCGATTCAAAGCGAAACATTGCGACAATTCTTCTTGGGTTTTCGGTACTGATTTTCGGTATGGAGGCTATGAGTGATGCTGCGGAAACCTTCAAGGACAACGAACGCTTCAAAAACTTGCTTGTTATGTTCTCAAATCCTCTTATGGGAATCATTGTTGGTACAATCTTTACGGCAATAATTCAGAGCTCATCTGCGTCTGTTGGTATTTTGCAGGTGCTTGTAGGCTCAATCTCTATCCAGCACGCAGTTGCGTTGCCTGTTCTTTTGGGAATGAACATCGGTACCACGATTACTCCGATAATTTCGGCTATAAGCGGAAATACTGAAGCCAAGCGTGTTGCTGCATCCTGTCTCTATATAAAAATGATAGGTGTAATAGTGGTTACTGCTATATATTATCTGCTGTATTATTTCGGAATAAAGCCAATTGTGAACTTTATGTTATCCGATGCGTCTTTCTTCTCGATTGCAATAACTCATACAGTTTTTAATATAATTTCTACAATAATTCTTATGCCCTTCTGTGCTCTTATTGAAAAGCTCGCAATCAGCACCATAAGAGGCGCAAAGAAGGACGAAAAGAAAAACAATACCTTTGACACATTGGATGAAAGATTTCTTAATATTCCGTCGTTTGCTGTTGAAAAGTGTCGTGAGCTTGTTTGTGATATGGCGAAGCTCTCCGCTTATTCATTTAATGCGGCAACAGAGTTGATGTCCGATTACAGCGATGCAAAATTTAAAGAAATTATGGAGCACGAAAAGCTGGTTGACAAATACGAGGACAAAACAAGCTCTTATCTTGTCAAAATTGCGGCAAACAATATGTCTGCAAAGGACAGTAAAATAGTAACTGAGCTTCTTCATTGTATTGGAGATATTGAAAGAATTTCAGACCATGCTGTGAATATTGCAGAGGTTGCACAGGAAATGCACGACAAGGGCATATCCTTCTCAACTCAGGCACAAAAGGATATAAAAATTATTACAGAGGCATCAGCTGAAATTCTTGAGCTTGCTACATCGGCACTCACAGAAGAGGATATTTCTATTGCCGCAAAGGTTGAACCGCTTGAACAGGTTATTGACCGTTTGAAGCGCAAAATCAAAGCAAACCACATCTCACGGCTCAAACAGGGTGACTGCACAATGGAGCTGGGGTTCATTCTTTCAGACCTTCTTACCAATTACGAGAGAGTTTCAGACCATTGTTCAAATATTGCTGTGTGTATTATTGAGATTTCACTTGATTCATTTGAAACTCATGAATACCTCAAAAATGTCAAAGAAAGTCACGACCATTCATTTGAGGAAATGTATCAGACATACAAAGAAAAATATGCTATATAGCAGAATATGAGGAAGGAGCATATGAGTTGCAATATTTGCTGCATAACGTAAGGATATTGGACAATTACAATGGTTATGCAACCGTTGAAGTCGGGATTTAAATGGTGAAAAGACAACAAATTATAATTTGCGGACAACTCAACACATTGTTGAGTTGTCCGTTTTTTGGTATAATAATACATAATTTAAATAATAAGGCGGGTTATTATGACATTAAGAGAAAAAATTTTGAAGACTTTTATCGTGACAATTCGTGAGATAAACACACACGGAGGTCCTGAAAAGTTCTTTGAGAATTATCCCGTAGGTGGATTATATTATGGTGAGGCAAATGTTCTTAAGGACGAAAATGGTTTGGAGATTGGAACACAGTTCGATTTTGAAACCTTGAACAAATGCAAAAAAGCATCCAAAAAGAAGCTTCTTGTGTGTGCAGACGGAGCATTTGTGAGAGGGCAGAAGGTGAATATTTATCCACAATCCTCTTTGGGAGGTTCCAAAAGCCTTGAGGATGCATACAATTGGGGCAAATGTATTGGTATGCAGATGAACGACAAGGGAATAGACTGGGTGCTCAGCCCGAGCATTGATATGTGCTTTGACCACCTTATGTACCTTACAGCAATCAGTGATGACCCCAAAGTTATTGGCGAGATATACCGTCAGGTGGTGAGAGGTATTCAGGATCAGGGTGTATGCTCAACGGTTAAGCACTTTCCGGGACTTGGAACGTATTTTGTGAATATGCATATGGCTCCGGGTGCTAATAATCTGCCTTTTGATGAGTGGATGGAGACCTATGGCTATACATACAAGGAAATGTTCAAGGAAGGCGTTATGTCGGTTATGACAACCCATATATCCCTGAAATCCTATGATGATGAGTTTACAGATGGCTATTACCCAATCGCAACTTTTTCCAAAAAGCTTACAACCGATTTGTTGAAAAATGACCTTGGCTTTGAAGGGGCTGTGGTTACAGATGCTCTCATTATGGGTGGAATGGCAACGGGTGATTTGGTTGCTGAAACTGTTCAGTCATTCAAGGCAGGGGCGGATTTGCTTTTGTGGCCGCCTGTTGAAGCCGCAGAGGAAATAGAAAAGCAGCTTTTGAGTGGTGAGATACCTATGAGCCGTCTTGATGATGCCCTTGAAAGAATTGAAAAAATGGAAAACTTCCGTAATAAGGCGCTTGAAGAAAAGAAATTTGACAAGCCTGATGCTGAATATGTTGACAAGACTTTGCTTGATATTGCAAAGAACGGAATGTGTCTTTTGCGAAACGAAAAGAGCATTATTCCAATAAGCAAAGAAAAGTACAAGAAGGTTCTTGTTGTTGATGTGACAGACGAGGATAATTTCTCTTCGGAGCTGCTTCGGAAAGAACTTGAAAGCAGAGGAATAGAGACGGAGGTCAAACGTGATATTTATGACGTACCATCAAGAGTATGTTGGCAGGCGGATATAGATAAGCTTCAGGCGGAGTATGACCTTGTGATATTTAATGTTAACGCCTTCTTTGTTGCACAGTGGAGCGTTCCTCATATGCTTATCTGGGCATCCCATTTGTTTGACAAGGATAAGAAAGTAATTGTGAATTACGGCTCGCCATACTTTGCGGTTGATTACTTCCCAGAAGACCCAACGTTTATAGAAATGAACTGTCAGCCAACACCTGAAACTGTGAAACTGCTTGTTGACGGGCTTTTGGGGGATATGAAATTTGAAGGAAAGCCTGTTCTTACAAAAATATAAGGAGTTCTGCTATGTATAGCTTTAACAACCAAAAACGAGAAATAACATTTAAAAAATACAACACACCAACCCCGTGGATGAATTATCTGTCAAACGGCACATTCCACACAATGATGTCGCAGGCAGGGGGCGGTGTTGCATTTTATAAATCTCCGCAGATATGGAGAATAAACCATTATAAATTCTTTCATGTTCCCACAGACAGAAGCGGATTTTATACCTACATAAAGGACGGTGGTGAATACTGGTGTCCCACAAACGAGCCCTGCAAGACAAAGCCTGAAAAATGGCAGTCAACTCATGGTATGGGATATACTCGCTTTGAGGCAGAGCGAAAGGGCGTATCGGTAACTGCCACATACTTTGTGGGTGAATATGAAAACGCACTTATATGGAATTTAAAGCTGAAATCGGATAGCGACAAACATATAACGCTGTTTCCGTATGTTGAGCTTGGAATGATGGAGTTTATGCGTGAACTTCAATGGCAGTGCTATAACAAGCATCAGCTTTCCTGCTATAACATGGAAGATGTTCTGGTGTATAAATACGGAGTTGAAACACAGCCAAAGCCCGATGAAACACCTCTTGTTTATTTTGCGGCAAATGTTCCGGTTACGGCATTTGATTGCGATAGGGACGAGTTTGTGGGTGCATACAGAAGTGAGGAAAATCCACAGAGAGTAGAATTGGGAAATTGCTCAAAGTCAACCATGTACGGCGGTGACCCTTGCTTTGCACTTCAGCTTGAAATTGAACTCAAAGCAAACGAAGAAAAAGAAGTTAATATCTTCCTCGGTACAGCAATGACCGAAGAGGACATAAGGAAAAGTGTTGAAAACTGCAGAAAGACTGATTTTGTTGAAAAATCATTCAAAGGTCTCGCAGAAAAATGGGATGCTCATTTAAGCAAATTCCAATGCAAAATTCCCGATAAGGATGCAGAAACAATGATAAATATATGGAATCCTTATCAGGCGGAACGAAACTTCCAGTTTTCGAGAAATATCTCATATTATGCAACGGGAACATTCCGTGGTGTGGGTGTGAGGGATACGGCGCAGGACATCCTTGCAATGGTACCATTTGATTTGAGACGTGCAAAGGACAAGTTAAATCTTTTATTTACTCAGCAGTATAATGACGGACATTGTAATCACTATTGCTTCCCTACCGAAGGGTGGGAGCCTGTTACAAGAATCCACAGTGACAATCATTTGTGGCTTGTTATGGCTTGCTATCATATAGTGATTGAAGAAGGAAAGCTTGACTATCTTGATGAGGTTGTGGAATTTTATGACGGAGGAAGTGCAACTGTATGGGAACACATAAAGAAGTCAATAGATTTCTGTCTTGCAAACCTAGGTGAATGCGGATTTCCCCTTATGCTTTCATCGGACTGGAACGATATGCTCTACAAGGTATGCCGTGAGGGCAAGGGCGAAAGCATTTGGACAAGTATGCAGTTTGGAACTGTTCTCAGACAGATTGCGGAAATAGCTGACCTTAAAGGTGAGGACGGCAGCAAATATCTTGAAACATATGAACAGCAAAAAAAACTCGTAAACGAAATTGCATGGGATGGCGAATGGTACAGAAGATGTATTACAGATGAAGGTACATTTATCGGCAGCGAAAAAGAACCTCAAGCAAAAATCTGGCTCAATACTCAAAGCTGGTCTGTTATTTCGGGAATGGGTGACAACGGCACCCAGGCAATGGATAATGTGAAAAAGTATCTTGATACCGATTTGGGAATCAAGAAAATACATCCCTCAATGACAACCGACTATCCAACAAAAGACGGCAACCTGACTATGTACAACAAGGGCTGTGGAGAAAACGGAAGTGTGTTCTGCCATGCAAACACATGGGCTGTAATTGCAGAGTGCTTGCTTAAACGCCCCGAAAATGCGTACAAGTATTATCATCAGCTTCTCCCTATGGTTGCACAAGCACAGGCGGGAGAGTGGAGATACAAGGCAGAGCCTTATGTTTATTGTTCAAACATTTTTGGGCCTGAAAGTGACAAGTTCGGTCTTGCAAATGTATCATGGCTTACGGGAACTGCGGCTTGGATGTATGTTGCTGTAACCCAGTATATGCTCGGTATCCGTGCAAAGTGGGACGGACTTGAAATTGACCCGTGCTTGCCAAAGGAGATGCTTCCTGCAAAGGTTACGAGAGTTTTCAGGGGAAAGACTTATAATATTACGATTACAAAAAATGAAAAGAAGTTCATTTCCTTTGATGGCAAAGAGACGGACGTAATTATCTAATATACAGTTTAAAACAGCAACTATAAGGAAGAATAAAGACAAGAAAGCATATTGTTTTTAGAATATGATTATTATAAAATGACACTGTGCAGAAAAGAACAGGACATTGGTGGGATAATAATGTATAAATTTATTTTGGTTGATGATGAAAGGGCAATAGCAGACGGATTTCGTGAATTAATAAAGTGGGAAGAATTGGGCTTTGAATGTGTAGGAAGCTTTTATTCGGGAAAAGATGCTATTTCCTTTTTAGAGAAAAATCAGGTTGATATGGTTGTAACTGATATATCAATGCCAGATATGAGCGGTATTGAGCTGAGTCGGTATATATATGAAAACTGGTCATCGGTGATGATTGTTTTCCTGAGTGCATTCAACGAGATTGATTATGCAAAAGAAGGAATGCGTTACAATGTACGTTTTTATCTGAACAAGCCTCTTACCATAAAACAGCTCAAACAGGAATTTGCGGAAATCAGGGAATACCTTGACGTTGAGAAGGTGAAGAACAATTTTGCTGAGACGTCTATTTACAAGGGTTATTTCAACGGTCTTGCAGGAAAGTGTATAAGTAGTGAAATGTATGATTTTGATGACTGCAGCTTCTTCCTTTTTGAACTGAATATTTGCGACACGATTGCTTCTGAAAAGCTTCTTCGTGCCTTGTACAGTATTTTCTCACTCATATACAAAAAAGTGAAGTTTTGTATTCTTGGAAACATTGGTGTTGCGTATGAGGTGTTGATTTTTTCCCGGGAAGAAATAGCGGAGAATTGGACAGAAGAGTATATCGCAAGCGTGAAGGATTGTCTTGGGATGGACATAGAAATCAAGAACGTGAGACAGTTTGATAATATCGGAATGCTCGAAGAGTATTACAAGACGGAAAAAGTTGCGGTGTCGGAAGGTACGTTCAAAGCAGAGAATGCAGTTGTTACCAATGCAGTTAACTTTATAGAAAACAATCTTTCCGAGCCTTTGAGTCTCGAAATGGTGGCAAAGGAGTGCTTTGTTTCAACCTCTTGGCTGTCAAGGCTTTTCAAGTGGCACATGGGCGAGAACATAAGCACATATATTCTCCAAAAACGTATTGATATGGCAAAGGATTTGCTTGTTAGAACAGATATGACTGCACACGAAATTGCAGAGAGAGTAGGAATGAGAAATTTGCCGTATTTTTATTCCATTTTGAAAAAGGATACAGGAATGACTCCAAAGGAGTACAGAATGAAGAAAAGACGATAAAGTGGTGTATGGTTATGAATCAAACGAACAGAAAAGTCAGGAAACTGTTTTTTGCGAATATAGCAATGATTGTTGTTCCTGCAGTAATTGTGTTCATAATAATAATTTTCCTGATATACAATCTGTCTGCGGAAAAGAATATAGACAGAGTAACCTTTGAGGCAAATGATACGACAGCGCACAGGCTTGTGCTTGCCGACAAGGTCTTTTTTGACGTTGACAGACAGATGGAGGAAATTCAAAAAAGCATGGCGGTGCAGAATCTTTTTGCCACAAAAGAGTTATACGAGGATATGACAGCCTTTCGGAATATGGTAACGGAGTTTTACGGCACGGCAGACAAGCTTCTTGCGGCATCCTCTATGGGAGCGTTTATTGCGACCTATGCAGCTCAAAGTGATTATGTTCTTCAATGCTCCTTAGATGAGGAAAAACAGTATGTTGAAGAACTTTCTGACGCTGTCAGGGCAGACAAAGCTTACCGTATGTATAGGCGTGACATAATAAATGGAATAGAATATCTCATTGTGACAGAAGGCATATGGGACAACGAGACTTTTCTCGGAACTGTTGTGTATGGGCTTTATTACGATGACCTGATGAGCTTTCTTGATGCAAAACAGGCAAATCTTCTGGGGCTCAAATTGACAGATGAGTTGGGCTACACCGTGATTGACACTTTGCCGTCCGATACAGAAGGAAAAAGATTTGTCAAAACAGAAAAGACAAATGAAAAAAGCTATATCCTTGTGTGTTATACCGACATAAGCGATGAACTGAAAATAACGAACATATTCTCACCCAGTGTGGCTTTGCTGGTTCTGGTTATATTCATTCTCCTGATTGTGCTTACTGCAGTTGCGTGCCTGAAAATTTATGTTCCCTTTGAACGTGTTATGAACATAATGAATGAGGAAGACGCAATATCCAGAATTGATGAATATGAAAGAATTATCGGAAACAATATAAGGGGAAATGCGCGACACGTATTCCGCGCAAGACGTCTTGACAAAAGCCTTGAAAATATGAACAAGATGCAAATGGTTGCACTTCAAAGCCAGATAAATCCGCATTTTATTTCAAACACTCTGCAGATTATAGGTCTGTATGCCGAGAGACTTGGCAAGGATGGGGAAAAGGTTGCGGAGATGCTTGTGAAGCTTTCAACAATTCTGAGGTTTTCGTTCTCCACAAAGACCCATACCGTTGCTTTGAATGAGGAAATTGAATACCTGAAAATGTATGTGGATATACAGAAGGAACGTCTTTTCGATTCCTTTGATTGTGTTATTGAAATCCCTGAGAATATGATGTCCATAAAGGTGCCCAAAGTGACTTTTCAGCCCATAGTTGAAAATGCGGTGAGATGTTGCCAGCCCGTAGACGGAAGAGTGTACATAAAGGGCTATATGGACGGCGGCAATGCATACTTTGAAATCACAAATGACGGAAAACCAATTGAGAAAAAACTGGCAGAGGAACTCAACAAAAAGTTCCTGAATCATGAGTTTACCGAAGATGTCAATATAGGTCTGAACAACGTAAATCAGAGGCTTCACCTCATATACGGTGACGGCTATGGCTTGAAGATTGGATATGATGAAGAGGGACGTACAAAGATACAGGTGAAAATATCAGTAGACTAAGGACAAAAAATTATAATATTGAGACAACGCAGCAAATTGTTGCGTTGTTATTTTTTTGATAAAATATTATTACATCTAAATATAAGATAGGAGTGTCAGCAAAAAATGAAGAAGTTTAACAAAACACAGTTGATGTATTGCCTCATGGCATTGCCGGGGGTTCTGTTGTTGTTTGTATTTTGTTATATTCCCATAGGAGGCCTGGTTATTGCGTTCAAAGATTACCGATATGACCTGGGAATTCTGAAAAGCCCGTGGGTAGGGTTCAAAAATTTTGAGTTTTTCTTTGCAGGACAGGATGCAAAGCGAATTCTTTTTAACACCATTACACTCAACCTGTCATACATAATTTTGGGCATAGTGGTAGCTGTTCTGTTTGCTCTTATGCTCTACAACATAAGACAACGGATTATGATAAAAGCATATCAAACCACAATGATGCTTCCTTACTTCTTGTCATGGGTTGTTGTTGGCTGTATGGCTTATGGCTTTTTGAACCCGACAGCAGGTATTATAAACGGAATTTTGGAAAAATTCGGTGTTGATATGATTGACTGGTACGCAAAGCCAAAGTACTGGCCCTTTATACTTGGCTTCTTTTCTGTGTGGAAGAACGTGGGAATAAACTGCATAATTTATTATGCCGGACTTATGGGTATTGATGATTCGCTTTTCGAAGCGGCAGATCTTGACGGAGCATCAAGGTTACAGAAAATATGGCATATTTCAATTCCGTCGATTATTCCTTTGATAATAACAATGACATTGTTGGCATTGGGCAATGTTTTCCGTTCTGATTTTGGTTTGTTCTATCAGGTCACAAGAGATATAGGAAAGCTTTATGAGACCACAGATGTTATTGATACTTACATATTCAGAGCATTGAACACAAACGGTGAAATAGGTATGTCGGCAGCGGTTGGATTCTTCCAGTCTATTGTAGGTTTCATTACTATCGTTTTGGTGAACTGGATTGTAAGAAGAATAGAGAAGGACAACGCATTATTCTAACGGAGGGAGTAAAAGCTATGAAAAAAGAAAAAAGTATTATCTCACATATTTGGCTAATTCTGGCATCGATTCTTTGTTTGATACCGTTCATAGTTGTTGTTTCTGTTTCCCTTACGGATGAGGCAACACTCAATGAATTCGGATACAGTATTTTTCCAAAAACCTTCAGTCTTGATGCTTACAAATACATATTTTTGGATCCGGAACCGATTATACGCTCATATGGTGTGACTATTGCAAGTACGGTCGTTGGAACAGTTCTTGCGGTGTTGGTTATGTCGTTCCTGGCATATCCCTTGTCAAGACAGGATTTCAAGTTTAAGTCAGTAGTTTCATTTTACGTATTTTTCACTATGCTTTTTTCGGGAGGTCTTGTTCCGAGCTATATGCTTATTACTCAGTATCTGTATCTCAAGGACAACTTCTGGGTGCTTGTTCTTCCGGGGCTTGTGACACCATTCCACGTAATTTTGTTCAGAACCTTCTTTCAACAGCTTCCGGGTGAGCTGTTTGATGCAGCGAAGATTGACGGATGCAGCGATGTGAGAATGATTTTTCAGGTTGTGCTTCCCCTTTCCAAACCGGTTTTTGCGACGGTTGCGCTTTTGGGGGCACTTACCAGATGGAATGACTGGTACACCTGTCTTCTTTATATCAATGACGAGAACCTGGTAACTCTTCAATATCAGCTCCAGAGAATTATGAAGAATGTTGAGCTCATAAAGACACAGATGAGCAATATGCCAATGCAGATGATGAATGTGGATGTTCCCACCGAGTCAGTGCGAATGGCTTTGGCGGTTGTTGTGTCAGGACCTATGATACTGGTATTCCCCTTCTTCCAGAAGTATTTTGCAAAGGGACTTACGGTTGGTTCGGTAAAAGGGTAAATAATAAAAAATAATATATATACGAAAGGACGGAATGAAAAATGAAATTTGGTAAGAGATTATTGGCGACAGTATTGGCGGTTGTTTTGATGCTGTCACTGGCAGGCTGCGGAGGTGAAAAGAAGGAAGAAGCAGGTGAAACGAAGCTTCTTTGGTACGTTCTCGGAAATAAGCAGAGAGATATGGAAACAGTGATGACGGAGTTCAACAAGCGTGTGAAGGAAAAGCTTGGTTTCACTGTAGATATTCAGGTTATTGACACAGGTGTATATGCAGAAAAAATGAATATGATTATTTCATCGGGTGAGGAATTTGATCTGTGCTTTACATCAAGCTGGTCAAACGATTTTCTGAAGAATGCAAAAAACGGTGCTTTCTATGCTTTGGATGACCTTTTGGCAGAAGAACAGGATTTTTACAACTCGATTCCTGAGTATACATGGAATTCTGCCCGTATAAACGGAAAAGTTATGGCTGTTCCAAATTACCAGAGCTATACATACTATGAGGCTGCGGCAATTCCGAAGCGCCTTGCGGAAAAATACAATGTTGATGTTGAAGCGGTTGAAGAGCTTCAGGATTTGGAGCCGTATTTTGAACAGATAAAGAAGAACGAACCTAATCTTTATCCTCTCAATCCAATTGGATTCAACCTCCAGACATGGATTTATTTTGGAACAGGTGCTCCTGCTGTTGGCGTAATAGATGCTGATGCTGACGGAAAGGTTTATTCAATTTATGAAACAGACGAATATGAGCAGAAGCTGGCATTGGTTCGTGATTACTACAAAAAAGGCTATATCCGTCCCGACGTTGTAAGTGCGGCAGGAGAAGAACAGACAAATACAATCAAATACGGATGCTGGAGAGTTCAGGCAGGTGCAGGTACAGCTGCAAATCTCAAAGACCAATACGGTGAAGAAATTATTGAAATTCCTCTTCTTAAAGAGCCTGTACTCAGCAATAATGGCGCAAGAGCAACAATGACAGCTGTTTCAAGAACAAGCAAGCATCCAAAGGAAGCTTTGCAGCTTGTGAAGTTACTCAATGAAGACAAAGACCTTTACAATCTTATTTACTTCGGTATCGAAGGAAAGCACTATGAGAAGATAGATGATGAAACTGTAAGAATTATACCCGACGGCGGATACGCTACAACAAACGGTTTTGCTTTCGGTAGCCAGTTCAATTCTTACTACATCGAAGGACAGGAAAAGGGTCTTTGGCAGCAGGCTGATGAACTGAACAGAAGGGCAAAGGTTATGTTCCTTGACGGATTTGAACTTAACACAGATAATATCAAGACTGAAATTGCAAACCTATCGGCTGTTGAAAAGGAATTTGATTATCTTGTTTATGGTGCTGAGGATTATGAGAAGCTGCACAAAGAGTTTGTGGAAAAGCTCAAGAGCGCTGGGCTTGAAAAAGTTATGGCAGAGGTACAGAAACAGATTGATGAATTTATTGCTAACAAAAATAAGTAAGTGAGGTGATGTGAGTGCGCATCAAAAAAACTTCAATAATATTGAGCATGATTCTTTGCCTTGCTTCGGTATTTGCTCCAATGCAGAGCTTTGCGTCAGACGAAGGTGGAAGTTCAAAGTGGGTAAAGCCGTCAAGGTATGATGACAGCAATGCCTATACAATTTTTGTTGCACCTGACGGCAAGGGTGACGGAAGCTTTGAAAGACCATACGGAACTGTGGCAAAGGCATTGGCAAAGGCTGAAACAATCCCCAAGGACGGAACTTATTCCTGCGTAAAGATTGTTATGCGCGGTGGCAACTATATGTTTACGGAGCCTGTGGTAATGACGGCGAAGGATTCGGGTACTGCGGAAACTCCGTTGGTAATCACAGCTTTTGAGGGAGAAAAACCGGTCTTTGTAGGCGCAGAAAATGTTGATGTCTCAAAGGCAACAAAGGTGAAGAACAAGGACATTTTAAAACAGATTCCAAAAGAAGCTCGCAACGAGATATACGAGATTGATTTGGGAGAGCAGGGAATTTACGGAACAGGTTATGTTCCTCAGACGTACTATGGCGTGTACGATTCCAAGCCACAGGCAAAGATTGTTTTTGACGGTCAGGACTTGGTGTGTGCAAGATGGCCCAATGGCGATGAATTTGCCAAAGTGGGAACGGTTTATTATCCCGGGATAGAGTGGTATGGCTCAAAGTATAACAACGGTTCGGGAATGGTTCCCAGCCTTGAAGGGCTGCCGGGCTTTGTGTTCAGCTCTGATGCTCCGAGGGTTGAAGCGTGGGGCGATGCAAAGGATGCATGGCTATATGGATACTGGAGGTATGGCTGGGCTGTTGATTCAACCCGTATCAAAACCGTTCAGGGAAATATGGTGTTTACCGAAAGCCCCGCATCGTTCAGTGTTGTGAGAGACGGTATGTATTACGTATTCAATCTTCTTCAGGAAATGGATGCCCCCGGTGAGTGGTACGTGGATGATGATACGGATATACTGTATTTCTATCCCACGGAAAAGATAACGGAAGATTCTCATATGGAAATCCTGACATATGCGGATTTGATGTTTGACCTTGACAACTGTAATTATGTGACCTTTGAAAACTTGAGCTTCAAAAACAGCCTGGGCGGTGTTGTTGACGCAAACGGCTGTGATTATGTGCAGATGTTTGGCTGTGATTTTGAAGGGATTCAGCTTGTTGGTGTTATGTTCAGCGACTGCGACTATTCAGGCGTGCTGTCGAGTGATTTTTACAATATGGGTTCAACCTGTATAGAATTTGACTGTAACGACTGGCAAAACCTTGAAAACCGAAATTGTTATGCTGTCAACAACTACATCGAAAAGTATGCACAGTATAACACAATATATAACGGTGCAATAGAGACGGGCTACAGTACGGGTATTTATGTTGCCCACAATGTTATTCATGACGGACCTTGTAATGCAATAGGCTTTGGCGGACATACGGGGATTTATGAATACAACGAGATTTATGACGTGTGCCAGACGGCGGCGGATATGGGAATGATGTATTCTTACTGGGAGTATAATATGGCTGGCGTAATTATTCGATATAATTATCTGCACGATACAAAGGGTACAGGGCTTTCGGGCTGGACTCCGGCAATATACTTTGATGAGCTGTCCAGCGGAAATACAGCTTACGGAAATATTATTGACAATGTTAACGGAGCACTTCTGATGAATGGCGGTCACAGAAACATTTTCAGAAACAATATAGTTCTGAACACTCCAACGGATGTGAAAGAACCAATGTCGTTGTATTCTCATGCATATAACTGGGGCGACTGGGCTTCAAAAGAAAGCTGGAGAGGTTTATTCCCTGTGCAGTCAGAGGCTTATCAGAAGAAGTATCCCGAACTGTATCATGTGAACGAGGATGATGTGTATCTTTATCCTTATAACAGCTATTTTGATAATAATGTTTTCTATAACGGTATGTATTTTATCTTTGATGAGGAAACAAAAAAACATGTTACCATTGAAAACAATGTTGAATATCAGGCAGGTGAGGATATAGGCTTTGTTGATATGGAAAACAAAAACTTTACGTTGAAAGAGGATTCGGTTGTGTTTAGGGATATTCCTGAATTTAAGCCTATTCCATTTGAAGATATTGGTCTTTATACGGATGAATACCGTACGGAAATCAGGAGGTAAAGCGAGATGAAAATAAAGAGTATAAGAGCCGTGGCATTGTTGCTGGCGATGCTGATTCCAACAAGTGCTCATGCTGTTTCCATTGACCGAATTTATCCCGATTCTGAGGATAATCAAATGTCGGTTCAGGGTACGGCTGAGGGCAGTAAGGCATCTGTGGTAGTCAAGGATGCTGACGGAAATATTGAATATATCAATCTTATAGAGGATATAGACAATGCTTTCGTGCAGAAGACTCCCATTGATGATTATGGTCAGAATATGGAAATTCTGGTCAATGACGGAACGGGCATTGCGGAAAAAACTGTGGATGCACCAAGACCCGGCAATGTGGTTGGTGAACACATACTGACAGGAATGTATGTATCGGACGGCGGTACAGAAATCGGCTTTGGAGATGTTCTCAAGCTGGAGCTTAATGATAACGACACAAGAGCAAAAATATATGCAGTATTGACCGCTGTGTATGACGAAAACGGAGTGCTTCTTGAAGCAAAAAGTTACGTACCTGAGGCAGATACGGAGGACAGGGAGAGCCTGAGTATAAAGCTGTATGCCCCTGAAGAAATCACGGCACAGGAAATGAAAATTTTTGTTTTTGATGAGAATATGCAGCCGTATTTTGAAACACTTAGTTATGACATTAAAAAAGGTGATGCGATATACGTATCACCAAAGGGAAATGACGAGAACGGTGACGGCAGTGCAGAAAAGCCTCTCAAGACAATTCAGGTGGCACTCAACCGTGTATATTACGGCGGGATTGAAAATGCCGTGATATGCCTTGCGGATGGTGAATATGCCGTGGAAAATTCGGGCTTGACCTTGAAGGGATATAACAACATCCGCATAACAGCTCTTGGTGACAATGCTGTTATAACAGGTGAGACAAATCTGCCGGCAGAAAAATTCAGTATTTCAACAGACAGCAGAATTCCGGCGACAGCACAGGGCAAGGTATATGAATACAACCTTGGAGCAGACGGATACAAAGGCTATGGCGAAGAGGTTCTGCGTTCGGGAAGCGGAAAACATACACCAAGAGTGAGCTTCAACATCAACGGTGAAATGTGCACAAACGCAAGATGGCCCAACAATGATGAGTTTGCGAAGGTTGTGAGCATCAACAAAACCGACAGCGGATTGAGCTTCACCACAGATTATGACGGTACAGCAAACTGGGCAACGGCAGATAATGCACATCTGTTTGGTTACTGGAAATATAACTGGCATGAGGATACCTTGAAAATAAGCTCAGTGAGTGGTAATACTGTTGTGTCAAACAATACACCCACATATAATGCGGTAGACGATGCATGGTATTTTGTTTATAACCTTCTTGAAGAGCTTGATGCACCGGGAGAATGGTTCATTGACAAAAATACCGACAAGCTCTATGTTTATCCGCCAAAGGGTGACAGCATAGAGGATGCATATGTGAGTTTTAATGAAAATGCTCTTATAACCCTTGAAAAATGCCAAAATGTTGTGATTGACGGAATCAAAATCCGCAGCGGTCTCGGACGTGGCGTTGTTGTATCAAATTCAACAGGCTGTGAAATCAAAGGATGCGAAATCACCGATTTCGGAGATAATGCTGTTGAGTTCCTGAATACTTCGGATTGCGGAATATATTCATCGGACATTCATGATGTGGCACAGAAGGCAATCAGAGTAAGTAATAAGAATTGGAACACCCTTGAGGACAGCAAGACGGTGATTGAAAACAATAAAATCTTCAATTACGCAAAGCAGGCAAGAGCATACAGTCCAGCCATTGACCTTGATTGGAGTGTGGGTGCATATATCAGAAACAACGAGTTCTTTGATGCAACCACTGTTGCAGTCGGAAGCGTTGGTTTCACAACATTGATTGAGAACAACAAGTTCCATGATGTTTGTCTTGATGCCTCGGACTATGGAGCAATTTATTCCTATCATTGGTATACAGGTGCAGGAAACATCATCAGGAATAATGAATTCTATAATCTGGAAGGAAAGGACGCACCCATAAGCGGCAGTACAGTCGGGGTTTACCTTGATGAGTTGTCTTCGGGCTTTGAGATTACGGGAAATATATTCCGAAATGTGGATGTGCCCTTGCTCAGCAACGGCGGACGGAGAATCAAGTTTGAGAACAATATTCTGATGGATATTCCTGAAAAGAATACGGGCTATTACACATATATGTATCCTTGCGGAGTTCACCAGTATGCGGGCGATACGGCGTGGAACAATACACTTTCGTTTATAGAGCTATTCCCCATTCATTCCGAGCCGTACAAGGAGATATATCCTGAGCTTGATGCTCTTGATATTGAAAGTGACAATGCGAGATACCCTGCGGATATAAGCTACAAAAACAACGTAATTCACAATCACGGGGTGAGCTTCTTTGACAGATGGTCAGAGGATAAAACTGCGAAATATGCAAAAGGAATATATGTTGACAATCCAGTTGACAGCAGCGGAAAGAGCCTTAATATCAAATTCATTAGCAATAAGGTGATAAACAGCGACCTTGGATTTGTTGATGAAACAAAGGGTAATTACAATCTCAGAACAGATTCGCCGATTTACAGTGAAATCAGCGGATTTGAGCCAATTGATTATGACAGCATTGGTACATATAAGGACAATTACCGCAAATAATGAAAAATTATTAAAGTTATATAAATAAAATCAGGAAAGGAGAAATGTTGGTGAAAAAATTAAAAAGACTTCTGGTGTGCGGATTGTGTTTGTGTTTTATTTCACAGACAGCGTTTGCTACACGGTATATGCAGACAAAGCAAAACAATGTTGATGCGACAACAGAGGCGACAGATGAAGTTGACAAAAAGGAAGATATTTCGGCAAAGCTTCCCTTTGACGACCAGCAGGACTGGGGAAATATGTATTTCAATACAGAACTTCCGGGTTCAAACAAGGAGCTTTTTGAGGGCTATACCTTCAACGGTGAACAGATTGACCCGCCAAACTATGACCTCTATGACAGCTTCAAGGCAGAGCAGATAACAAATATGTCGGATGCAATTGTGGATTATCGCGGCTGGGATGCGGTGCTTGGTGCAACAGCATATAATGCTGAAGAAAAGAGCATTGATTTTGAGGTGTCGAGCTCCTCGATTGCAAGTGAGAAAACCTTTGGTTATGCCACAAGAAAGTTTGGCTGTGAAACATATGAGTTTGACTTCAAAATCGAAGCTCCTGAAAAATGGAGTACAGGGTTCATAGCCTTCAGTATGCTTACAACAATGACTCAGGCACCCAACTGGCAGACGGGCGTGGGAGGATATATGGTTCTGTTCAGAGGAACAAACTATGAATTCCAGCGTTACGGTTCGGACGGTCAGTCGATTGTCAGTACAGCGGAAACTGAAATAATGACTCCCGGCGAATGGCACAGAGTGAAGATTGATGTTGTGAAGGATGGCGACACAAAAATAATAACAACCACTGTTGATGGAAAAGAATTATTTTCGTATACAGATGAGCTTGGTTATGAAATTCTTGATGAAGGTTACTTCAATCTCCTGTGCTGGGACGGAACAAAACTCAGCCTGCGTGCGGTTGAGCCCACAATAGCTCAAAGCGGCGGTAAGGGTGAAGCTTCGGCTACAGAGGGGGCAATTGTTCTCAAGCTTGGAAGCTCATGGGCATTTGCAGACGGAAAGGTGATTGCAATTGATGAAAATAATGCAAATGTTGCCCCGTACACCGAGTCGGACAGAACTCTTGTACCCTTGCGGTTCATTTCGGAACAGTTGGGTGCTGTTGTGTCATATGATGAGAAAAACAAAAAAGCCATTCTTGCCTTTGATGAATGTAATATGGAATTCACCGAGGGATTTGCGGAGTATAAGCTTGATGACGATTGGTTTGTGAGTAATTGCAAGACTGCCGTTCAATATGACAGAATGTTTGTGCCGGTGCGTGTGATTGCGGAATCGGTTGGAAAAACAGTAGATTACCTCGACGGATATGTTTTCATATCGGACGGTGCTCTGACAGCAGAGGAAAAGACAGAGCTGAAAGATTTGTTAAAATAAAATCGGAAACGATTTAAAATCAAGGAGGAATAAAAAATGTTAAAAAAAGTTTTAAGTATTATGTTGGCTTTGGCTATGTGTGCGACACTTGTTGTTGTGCCCGTATCGGCGGATGCAACAGGAACAGTTTTGTTTGAAGAAGATTTTTCGGATGCAACAGCCGCTATTGCAAGGTTTGAACAGTATGGTCCCAATACAGGTACGGACACATTTTTGGTTAAGGAATTCTGGGGGACAAAGGCAACAGAAGGTGCTTCTCTCAACTTTACCGGCAGTAGCAATGGTCATAAATTTGATATAAATGCACCCAGAGCTGCCATAGCCGATAGCAATTGGAGTGATTTCAGACTTGAATTTGATTATACAACAGGTCCTGTTGCAAATTCATATGTAATGCTCAGAATGGATGAAAACTATAATGGTATTGAAATTCAGCTTGGTGCAGGTACAGGTACAGCATATACTTATGAATTGGTAAACGGTATCAGCACAATGACAGCCGGTGTGGCTAAATATGATCATTGGGGAAATATTACGTACGGGGAAGCTGCTTACAGAAACTGGAATGATAATTATGCAAATCGTCATGCGGTAATTGAAATTAAGGGAACAACTCTCACAAGCAGCATTTATGACGGCGAAAACCTTATCAGCACAGCGGTTGCAGAGAATATTCAGACACCAAGCGCAGGTAAAATTGTATTTGCCGTAAATAACGAACAGAATACTTTTGATAATATTGTGGTTACAGACCTTTCCAGCAACGACCCTGTTTCAATTACTCCTGCAAACGGAACAAATAATGTTAGTGTAACATCTGATGTTGTTCTGACTTATGGCAAGAACGTGACAGAAGCTATGGCTGATGCTGTAACAGTTTCACCTGAAACAAGCTATACTCCCAACATCGACGGCAATACTCTTACACTTGATTTTGATGGACTTGAATACAATACAACATATACAGTTACCTCGGGTGAATTTACATCAAGCTTCAAAACTGAAATGAATATGGAAGATGTTCTTTTCTATGAAGACTTTACTGATGCAACAGCATCACTTGCAAAGTTTGAACAGTATGGTCCCAATACAGGTACGGACACATTTTTGGTTAAGGAATTCTGGGGGACAAAGGCAACAGAAGGTGCTTCTCTCAACTTCACCGGCAGTAGCAATGGTCATAAATTTGATATAAATGCACCGAGAGCTGCAATTGTTGACAGCAACTGGAGCGATTTCAGACTTGAATTTGATTACACAACAGGTCCCGTTGCGAATTCCTATATAATGCTCAGAATGGATGAAGACTACAACGGTATTGAAGTTCAGCTTGGTGCAGGTAATGGTACAACACATACTTATGAATTGGTAAACGGTATCAGCACAATGACAGCTGGTGTGGCTAAATATGATCATTGGGGAAATATAACTTATGGTGAAAGTGAATACCTCAACTGGAATGATAATTATGCAAACCGTCATGCTGTAATTGAAATCAAGGGAACAACTCTTACAAGCAGCATTTATGACGGCGAAAACCTCATTAGCACAGCAGTTGCAGAGAATATTCAGACACCAAGTGCAGGTAAAATAGTATTTGCTACAAACAATGGTGCGCAAAATACTTTTGATAATATCGTGGTTACTGACCTTGCGGGAGGCGCGCCACATTCAATTACTCCGGTAGACAAAGCCACAGATGTAAGCGTATTGTCGGATGTTGCGCTGACTTTTGCAAAAGCTGTAACAGAAGAGGTAGCTGATGCAGTGTCAATTTCACCTGCGGCAGCATTTAGAAAGATTATTGACGGCAAGACATTGAAGCTTTGCTTCACAGATGCACTTGAATATGAAACAACATATACAATTACATACGGTGATTTCACAGCAAGCTTTACAACCGAATCATTGTCAGGCGATGTTATTTTCGCAGAAGACTTTACCAATGCAACAGCATCACTTGCAAAGTTTGAACAGTATGGTCCAAACACAGGTACGGACACATTTTATGTTAAGGATTTCTGGGGAACAAGTGCAACAGATGGTGCTTCTCTCAACTTCACAGGCAGTGCCAATGGCCATAAATTTGATATAAATGCACCGAGAGCTGCAATTGTTGACAGCAACTGGAGCGATTTCAGACTTGAATTTGATTACACAACAGGTCCCGTTGCGAATTCCTATATAATGCTCAGAATGGATGAAGACTACAACGGTATTGAAGTTCAGCTTGGTGCAGGCAATGGTACAACACATACTTATGAATTGGTAAACGGTATCAGCACAATGACAGCCGGTGTGGCTAAATATGATCATTGGGGAAATATAACTTATGGTGAAAGTGAATACCTCAACTGGAATGATAATTATGCAAATCGTCATGCGGTAATTGAAATCAAGGGAACAACTCTTACAAGCAGTATTTATGATGGCGATAACCTTATCAGTAAAGCAGTTGCAGAGAATATTCAGACGCCAAGTGCAGGTAAGATTGTATTTGCTGTAAATAATGCACAGAATACATTTGATAACATCAAGATTATACCTATTGGTCTTGAATTCACACCTGACAAAATCAAGAATGTTCAGGAGACAATTTCACTTACATTTGAAGAAGCTCTGGCAAATACAAACAAGTGGGATGAACTTATAACTATTACAGATGCTGACGGAAACGCAGCTGACTTCAGCACAACGCTCAATATCAACACAGGCAAGCAGTTAAGCATTATTCTTGCAGACCCCAAGGACGGTGAATATACAATTACCGTAAAGAAGGGCGTTGAAGCACAGTCGGGCGCAACAACACAGGCAGACAAGACCTTCAAGGTGCTTGTAACAATGCCTTACAGCATCACAGATTTTGCAATAGGAAATCTTGTTGCAGGAAGCAAAGTATCGGCAGACGCAACCCTTGCACAGGCTGTTGCAGGCGAACAGGATTATACATTGGTTCTTGCTATTTATACAAATGAAGGTCGTCTTTATGATGTGGATTATGAAACTGTTACACTTTATGATGTGGCAGATAGCCATGATTTCTCTGTTACAAGTGATTTGGCATTACCTTCTGATATTACAGGCTATACAGCCGGGGCTTGGTTCATAGACAATCTTACAAATATCAAGCCTATGTCGGGAAAAATTACAAAATAAGTGAAAATCAAAGTTCCGTGGGCGACCCAGTCGCCCACGGAAACAAAAGTTTTGATTAAAGTGGACAAAAAACGGAGGTAACTATGAAGAAATTTTTATTGGCGGCATCAATCTCGGCAGCTTTGCTTTCTGCATCTGCGGTTTGCTTTGCTGAGCCTGTTGCAGTGCAGAACCGTGAGACGGGCAATATCGAGATAAGCGGACTTGAACAGACTTCCGTGACTGTACAGGTGCTAAAGCCTGATTATGAAGAGGGCAGCGATGTAACAAAGTCAGATATTGTGAATATTATGCTCTTTGAAACCCACAACGGAAAGGTAACAATCCCTGTGGAAATTGAAAATGATGATATGTACACGGTAAAGGTAAACGGTCGTACAAGCGAGGCACTGTGGCAGACAAAGCTGAAATGTTATAGTAGTGATACACTTTCTTCTGTTATGGCCACTCTTAAGTCGGGTACAGCTGATGAGCTTCTTGACTCCTTTGATGAAAAAGAGAAACGGGAAATACTGGGTATTGATGAATCGGCATATGTATCTTTTACCCCTGAAGGAAGAAAAATGTGGGCAAATACTGTTAAGGATGCGGCAATATCTTCAATTGGAGATTATGTGAGTGTGTACGATTCTCAGTTTCCGATTATCGCTGTGTCATATGCAAAGAATGGCGAGGCAGCTGCAACTATACTTGACAAGTACAAGGAAAGTATTCTTGATGCAGACCTTCTTGGTTATGACGATTATGAAGGCTTTGATGAGGATGAAAAAGCGGATATGTGCGAACGCATTATTTCCAATCCTCAAACCGACAAAGCAAAGTTCGGACAAGTTTTTTCGGATGCTGCGTTCCTGACGGCTATCGCCAATGTTGACGGCAGTGCAGATGTAAATTCTGTTATGAACAGATATAAAGAACTGCTCAGCGAAGATATGGATGATTATTTCTCAAAGAAAAATACATATTCTGTTGACAGCAACATTGCAGGCATAAGTTTTGCCAGCATTGAAAAACTGGAGAAAAGAATTATCGACATTCTTGAAGGAAAATCCAGCGGTGGCGGTAACAGCGGCGGAAGCGGTGGCTCAGGCTCCTTTGGTGGCGGAGGTACTACACATATATCTGCAACAATGACAGAACCTTTATCAAAGGGTGAAGGATTCGTGGATTTGGACAGCGTTTTGTGGGCAAAGGAAGCGATTCTCGAACTTGGCAAAGAGGGAATCGTGAGCGGTGACGGCAACGGTTCATTCAGACCCCTTGACAGTATAACACGTGAAGAATTTGTGAAGCTTCTGACCCTTGCTTTTGATGAAAATGTCAATGGTGTTGGCGCTTCTTTTGTGGATGTTGATGTAAATGCGTGGTATTATCCATATGTTGCGAGCGGATACTCAAAGGGGCTTATCAAAGGTATTACGATGGACAAGTTCGGTATAGGTGAAAAGATAACAAGACAGGATATGGTTGTTCTTATTTACAGATATTTGATTCATTCGGGAGTGAATATGGAAAAAGGTGACGTTCTGACCTTTGATGATAAGGCACAAATTGGGGAGTATGCTCTGGATGCGGTTTATGCTCTAAGCAGCAACGGAATTATAAAGGGGATGGAGGACGGAACCTTCAGACCTTATGCAAACAGCAACCGAGCAGAGGCAGCTCAGATTATCTTCAATGCACTTGAGTTTTCAAGGGGGTATAAGCAATGAGAAATTTGAAAAGAATAACTTGTCTGGTTCTGTGTTTGGCAATGATTCTTTCGGGCATATACACAGCATCAGCAGAAGACAGCTTTGTACCCGGGGCGAAGGGTCAGTCTCTTGTTGAGGCACTGGGCTTTTTCCATAACTTTTCGGACAGTTATGTGACGAGACGTGAGTATGCGGAGGCACTTTTGTGCATAGGAAGATATATTGATGCAAATGAAAATGTTTCGGATGATTCTTTGTCCGAAATGGCAAGAGAGACAAAGCTAATTG
The DNA here is from genome assembly GCA_015068655.1 of Oscillospiraceae bacterium. Lineage (GTDB taxonomy): Bacteria > Bacillota > Clostridia > Monoglobales > Monoglobaceae > SIG440. The sequence continues at coordinate 15,579 of SVKC01000001.1, read as the reverse complement.
GTGTGTATGATGACGGCAAGGCAGGTCTTGACACTCTGGTTACATATGGCGAGGTGCTTTCGGGAATTGTTTATACACTCGGATATGATATAACAATTGTAGGCGGAAAGGCAAGCCTTGAGGGAATGATGAACAAAGCGAATCTTCTGGGAATAGGAAAAGGAATAAACAAGTCTGCAAATGCCAATGTTACGGGCAATGAGTTTGGTGAAATGCTTTACCATATGCTTATGGCAGACGTTGTTGAAATTACTGAATATTCAACAATCGGTGTTTCTGCTGACATAACCAAGGGTAAAACCTTGCTTGAAGCTTATCACGATGTGTACAACTATACAGGCAGAGTAACAGCAAACTGTCGGAGCTCGCTGTATGATGCATCAGGTGTCGGTGAAGGAAGAATCCGTCTGGATGATGATTTTGTTCTGAAAACCGGCAATACGGATGCGGAGTTCTATCTGGGATATGGTGTTGAGTGCTATTATCGCAGCAAGGATGGAGAAAATATACTTGTCTGGATTGAAAAAAGCAACAAATGCAAGGAATTGTATCTGGAAAGCTTTGAGATAGACGAATATTCGGACAAGGCATACTTTTATACAAGGAACAGCAACAGCAAAAAAGCACAGCTTAGTGGTAATGTAAGTGTAATTTATAACTCTGTTGCAACAAGTCTTTCAAAATTGAATGAGAAGCAGCTTGTTCCTGAGGTGGGGGAAATAACCCTGCTTGATTATGATGACACAAGTGGATATGATGTATTGATTATAATGGATTATGCATCTGCCATAAGTGGCGGTGCAACCGATACGGGAATATTGGACAGCAAGGGCAATGTGCTTCTTGATACAGAAAAAACTGATGAATATGATATATATGATGCAGACTACAAGGCAATGCAGATAACCTCCCTTATACCGGGCGGTATTCTCTGGGTGGCAAAAAGCCTTGATGAACGCTATGCAACAGTTTTGATTTCTGCTGATACAGCTTCCGGTCGTATCTCGAAAATGTGGGACAGAAAGAAATATACAGCCGTTGAAATGGATGGCAAGGAGTACAGAGTTTCTCCCAAGTGCGTTGACGGAAACAAGCTTTCTGTTGGAATGAACATAAGTGCTTATCTTGACCCGTCGGGTAGCATAGCGGGTTTCCGTGCTACGGGAAGAACAGATATGAAGCTTGGTTATCTTTATGCCGCTGCTGAAACAGGAGTTTTCGGTGATGTAGTAAGCGTGGCAATTTTTGATGGGGAACACAAGCGTGTTGATTGTGCAAACGCAGTGCGAGTAAATGGCGAAAGTGAAAAAACGGCTGAAAAGATTCTTGAGCCTGTTTTGGCAGAGGATGGTTCGGTTGAAGCTCAGCTTGTGCGTTTCCGCACAAACGATGACGGCAAGCTTGTTGAGTATGAGACTGCTCTTGCTGAAAGTGAAGATAATGATGAAACTGATAGACTGTTTATTGAAGGACACACGCCCAACAGAAGTGCAGGAGCTGCAATGTATTATCAGCCGGTTTATCATTACACTGTGGGAAATAAATTTGCTTTTGAGGCAACGTCAAGTATATTTATTATTCCTGATGACCTGACCTGTTACGAGGATTTTGACCTTACAACACCTCAGTATATAGCCGGTAACAATATCTATGGATTGACAGCATATAAAACCGACAGTAATTACGACTATGCAACAGCGGGGGTATGGCGTGATTCGGGGGCATCCCTTGATAAGACTATTGTTTCATCTGATGCTCCCTATTTGGTGCTTGAAATTTCAAAGTCTCTTAAAGATGATGAGGACGTATTCACAGTTAAAGTTGCTTTGGCTGCAACTGTGCAGGAAATTCCAGTGACGGATGAGGACCTTGTTGAAATGTTTGAATCAGGTCAAATCAAAGAGGGCGACATAATCAACTTTGACCTGTCGCCGAATGGCGAGATGGCAACTCTTGCAAAGCGCTACAATTATGCTGATAACCCCGATACCTCAATTGACGAGGGGCATCGGGTTGAAGCAAATACTGAAACAGGCTTTACTGCAAAAAACAGGGTTATTTCGGCTGAAGTCACAAAGAAAATGAGCAATTCAATCAAGGTGAAGATGTGTCACAACAACGAAACAGAGCATATTATTTTTGGAGCTTACGGCTCAACAAGAGTTGCTGTTGTTGATGTTGGCAGAGGCGGTATCACTGTAAAATCAGGTTCAATTGCAGATGTGGAAAAAGGCGATAAATTTGTTTATATGTCAAGAAATGCAATTATTTTGTATATGTACATAATAAAAGATTAAGAAAAGAGGCGGTGGTCTTTGACTACCGCCTTGATTTAAAAGGAGAGAACAGATATGAGTATACCGGTAGCAAAACAATATATAAAGGACTTTGAAAAACTTGGCTTTGGAGTGTTTGTTCATTTCGGACTTTATTCCTTTTTGGAGAGAGGCGAATGGGCGGCACACATTCTGAAGGATAAAATAGATACAGACGAGTATAGGAAACTGACAGAAAAGTTTAACCCTGATTCGATGGAAAAAATGGTTGCTGACATAAGCAAGTCGGGAGCAAAGTACATAACCCTCACCACAAGACATCACGATGGTTTTTCTCTTTATGACACCTGTGGGTTGAGCGATTTTGACGTGATGCACAGCGCAGCGGGCAGGGATTTGATTCGTGAGTTCGTTGATGCGTGCCGCAAATACGATATTGTTCCGTTCCTTTATCACACAACCTTTGACTGGTGGCATCCGGACTTTGAGGGGGATTTTGAAAAGTACCTTGAATATCTGAGAGAAAGCGTGAAAATTCTGTGCACAAATTACGGAAAAATCGGTGGTGTGTGGTTTGACGGAAACTGGAGTAAGCAAGGGGATGTTTGGCAGGAAGACAAGCTCTACGGAATGATAAGAAGCTTGCAGCCCGATGCAATGATTATAAACAACACGGGGCTCAGTAAGCATGGTGAAGGAAGCGCATATGAAGAAATTGACTCCGTTACCTTTGAAAGAGGCAAGGCATTTCCTCTTGACCGTGAAGGACAGAAGAAATATCTTGCGGCAGAGGTGTGCGACAGTGTGAATATGCACTGGGGTATAGCAGATGACATAAACTTCAAATCACCAAAGACGATTATTGAGGCTCTTTGCCGTAACCGTGGTGCAGGTGCAAACTATCTGTTCAACGTGGGTCCTGATGCCATGGGGCATATTCCCTCTTTCCCCAATGCGATGCTTGAAGTAATCGGAAAATGGATGGGTTTGTTCGGAGAAGCAATTTATGAAGGAAGACCCTATTGGTACAGCCTTGATGTGAAGAACTTTATTATGAAGAGCGACAAGAAGGCTTATATCTTCTGCTTTGACTTGCTCCGCAAGGGCTCGGCAAACGTAACCTATCTTTCGGGAAGCGAAGGTGATTTCATTTTTGAAAACTGTGACCTGAAAATAGAAAATCTTCATTGGATGGATAACGGTGAAAAGCTTGATTTCACAAGTGAAAACGGAAACATGAGGGTGAACTTTTCGGGTTATGATTATGGTATGGATTATTGTGTTCGTGTTGCTTGTGCTGATTTAGTGTAGAGAGGAAGATAAAAATGAAAACGAAAATTCATCTTATATGTAATGCTCATATTGACCCCGTGTGGTTGTGGACTTGGCACGAAGGGGCTGCAGAGGCGGTTTCCACCTTCAGAACGGCGGTTGAATTTTGTGAAAAATATGACGGCTTTATCTTTAATCACAATGAGGCACTTCTTTATGAATGGATTGAGGAGTATGAACCTGCACTTTTTGCGAGAATTCAGGAGCAAGTGAAGAAAGAAAACTGGCATATTATGGGTGGCTGGTATCTCCAGCCCGATACCCAGATGCTCAGCGGTGAATCCTTGGTGCGTCAGATTGAAGAAGGAAGAAAGTATTTTGATGAGAAGTTTGGAGTACGTCCAACAGTTGCTATGAGTGTTGACTCTTTCGGTCACACAAGGGGGCTTGTTCAGATTTTGAACAAGACGGGCTTTGATGGTTATATGGTCAGAAGAATAGGTCCAAATCACCACACCTTCAAGTGGATTGGTTTTGACGGAAGCTCTGTTACAGCACATATACTGTACCGTGCTTATGCTACACTCCGAGGTGCAGCAAAGAACAAAATTAAAAACTTCATAGATGAGTTCGTGGATAATCCGCCTGAAGGTACCAATCCTATAAAAACAGGTGCAGTGCTTTGGGGTATAGGCAACCATGGCGGCGGTGCATCAATTCCTGATATGGAAGGTGTAGCGGAGATAATCAAGGAGAGAGATGACCTTGAAATTGTTCAGTCAACACCTGAAAGCTTTATATCGGAAATCAGCAAAGAAACTCTGCCTGAGAGGGATACTTCTATTGAACACACTTTGACGGGATGTTATACATCTATGGTACGCATCAAAAAGCTTCACAGAGAACTGGAAAATAAGATTGATTTTTGTGAAAAGATTTCTGCTCATGCAGGCATTGAATATGGATTAGAACCCGGAAAAGAGCTTGAAAGAGCCAAGAAGGAGCTTATGTTTTGTCAGTTCCACGATATTCTTCCCGGAAGCTGTATCAAGAAGGCAGAGGACGATACAATACGCAGACTTGGAGGCGGTATTGCTGTTGCAGACAAGTTGATAACAAAGAGCTTTTTTGCACTTTGTTCAGGACAGAAGCGGCCAAAGGATGGAGAAATTCCCATTATTGCATACAATCCCCATCCCTATTCGATAGAATGTGACCTTGATGCAGAATTCACCCTTGCATCACAGAACTGGAACGAAAATGAGTATACTGTTGCAGAGGTTTATGATGAGAATGGAAGAAGACTTCCGTCCCAAACCATTACTCCTGAAAGCTCCATAAATCTCGATTGGCGAAAACATATAACTTTTTCGGCATCTATTCCGCCCTGTAGTATAGCACGTTTCAATTGCAGATTGAAGCTTCAGGAAAAGACGAGTCTTATTGCACCCGTTGATGTGAATGAAAACCTAATCACCATTGAAAACAGTTGTGGTGTTGTGAAAATAAGCAAGAAAACCGGTCTTATTGAAAGTTATACGGTTGATGGAAAGGAATTTCTGAAAAATTCAGGGAAAATTCTTGTTATTCAGGATGACGAGGATGCGTGGGGAACATATGCCCAGAGCTATGAAAATATAATTGGCAAAATGGAGCTTATGCCGGATAACGAAGCTGATGCTTTTGTGGGTTATTCCGACGAGAAATTCGGTAGTGTTCGTGTTATTGAAAACGGCGAGGTGAGAGCGGTTGTTCAGTCGTTCTTCAAATATGACAGAAGTTTTGCTGTGGTTGAATATACTGTTCCGAAAAATCATGAACACATTGATGTCAAGATAACAATGCTCTCCAATGATGTTAACCGTGCATACAAGTATTGTGTGGATACCTGTCTTGAAAAGAGCGGATTCCACGGTCAGACTGCTTTTGGTACGCAAAAAATGCTTGATAATGGTGAAGAGGTTGTTTTCCATCAGTGGTGTTCACTTAGAGAAGGAGAAACCGAGGTTGCTGTGATTAATAACGGAACTTATGCCGGAAGCTGTAAGGATAATTCCGTGAAACTCACACTTTTGCGTACGCCCGTGTATTCGGCATTGACTATCCCCGGACGCCAGTTGAGTGAGCCTGAAAGATTCAAGGAACATATTGATATGGGGGAGAGAATAAGTTCATTCAGAATTACGGTCAGCAAGCAAGAATGTGTAGATGCAGATGCACTGGTGTTCAATCAGCCTCCCGTTGCACTATCATTTTTTACCGGTGGAGAAGGTGAAAAACCCAAGAGTATGTTGGAACTTGATAACAGAAATGTTATTATGACCGCTTGCAGACCTATGGGGAATGAGGAATTTTTGTTGAGACTATACAATGCTACAGAAAAGGGACAGAAAACAAGACTTAGATTCAAGGACATTAATGCTGAATTGTCATTTGGTGTATTTGAAGTGAAGACATTTATATATAGAAATTGCAGCTTACAAGAAACAAATATGCTCGGAGAAGCGTAAAATAGAAAGGAAGAATTTATTATGTCAAGTTATGTAACAAGAAAAACACCTGGAGATACAGCATGGTTTGTTCATGACAGGTTTGGTATGTTTATTCATTACGGAATGTATGCTATGTGCGCACGTCATGAGTGGACAAAGGGCAGAGAGCATATGACTGATGAGGATTATGATCAGCGGTACATAAAGTATTTCAACCCTGATATGTTTGATGCAAAAGATTGGGCACGTCAGGCGAAAAAAGCAGGTATGAAGTATGCAATTCTCACAACAAAGCATCATGAGGGGTTTTGTATGTTTGACTCGGCATACACGGATTACAAAATAACAAACACTCCATTTGGCCGTGACCTTGTGAGAGAATTTGTTGATGCTTTCCGTGCTGAAGGGTTGAAGGTCGGGCTTTATTACTCGCTGATTGACTGGCATCATCCTGATTTTACAATTGACAAGTTTCATCCGTATAATACAGCGGAAAATGCTGAAGAACTGAACAAAACACGAGATATAACCAAATATTCGGAGTATCTCTATAATCAGGTAGAGGAGCTTATGACCAATTACGGAAAAATTGATATTTTGTGGTTTGACTTCTCCTATGACGGTGAAGGAAAATGGCAGGGCAAGGGCAAAGAAGTGTGGCAGACTGAAAAAGTTATCAAAAGGGTGAGAGAACTTCAACCCGGTATCATAATTGATAATAGAGCGGATCTGGAACAGGATTTGTGGACACCTGAACAGTTCCAGCCCACATTTTGGCCAACTCACAGAGAAACAGGCGAGCTTGTTGTGTGGGAAGCCTGCCAGACTTTTTCGGGTTCGTGGGGTTACAGCAGAGACGAAACCTCGTGGAAGTCTCATGATATGCTTATCCGTATGCTTGTCAGCACAGTATCTCTCGGCGGAAATCTGCTGCTGAATGTAGGACCGACGGCAAGAGGTTATTTTGACTATCGAGCAACAGAAGCTCTTGAAGCTTTTGGCGAATGGATGAAGTACAATAGCCGTTCAATCTATGGTTGTACAATGGCAGAACCAGAATTCAAGGCTCCAAGCGGTTGCAAATATACACAGAGTGAGGACGGAAAGAGACTTTATGTTCATCTGTTCGAATATCCCTTCCGTTTTCTTGAACTTCCGGGACTTGCGGGCAAGATTGACTATGCACAGTTCCTGCATGATGCAAGTGAAATCTTATATTCTGAAGAGGATGCTGTGTATCTTACTGACCAGTATGATACAGACCTCAGTGGTTCTGTTGTTATGAATATTCCTGTACTCAAACCAAACACACTTGTGCCGGTTATTGAGATTTTCCTGAAATAAGTGGTTGAAAGGAGGAGTTATTTATGGAGTTTATGTTAGGCTGCAATTACTGGGCATCCAATGCGGGAACCGAGATGTGGATAGATTTTGACGAAGCCGCAATCCGTGAGGATTTAGCTATATTGTCGGAAAACGGTGTTGAATACTTGCGTGTTTTTCCAATTTGGAGAGACTTTCAGCCGGTGGTGAAAATGTACGGCTGGGCAGGGGTGTTCAAGGAATACCGCGTGAACAAGGACAAGCTACCGGACAATCCGTATTATCTTGATACTGATATGATGGACAGGTTTGACAAGTTTTGCGATATTTGCCGTGAATATAATATGAAGCTGATTGTGGGTCTGATAACAGGTTGGATGAGCGGTAGAATTTTTATACCGGAGGCACTGAATGACAAGAATTTGTTTACAGACCCTGTTGCGCTGATGTTTGAACAGAAATTCATCAAGGGCTTTGTGTCAAGATTCAAGGCAAAGGAAAATATATATGCGTGGAATCTGGGTAACGAATGTAACTGCTTGTCGCAAATTCCGCTTGTTGATGGTGTTGAGCCTTGTGATGTGAGTACAAACTGGACTTATATCATAACAAATGCAATTAAGGCGGCGGACAGCACAAGACCTGTAATTTCGGGGATGGCAAGTCTTGGACCTGACAGAACAAAAACGGCGTGGAATTTGCAGGAACATGCCGAAAATCTTGACATAATGACAACCCATCCATACACTCTTTTTCATCCTCATTCCTCAAACGATTATTTCAAATCTATACGTGCCACCCTTCATGGCACAGCGGAGACAAGGTATTACGGGGATCTTTCAAAAAAGCCGTGTTTTGTGGAGGAAATAGGAACTTTGGGAAACTCTCTCTGTAATGATGAGACTGCGGCGGATTATATGAATGTGAATCTCTATTCGAATTGGGCGAACGGAAATATGGGCTTGCTGTGGTGGTGTGCAAACGAACAAAATGAGCTGAAAACACCGCCATACACGTGGCAGATGCTTGAGGTTGAGCTGGGGATGATTTCTGCTGACAGAAAGCCAAAGGCATACCTGAAAAAAATGAAGGATTTTTCGAAGTTCTTGAAGTCTCTTGATTTCAGGCTTCCTTCGGCAATAATCGATGCGGTTTGTATTATTCCTTGCGGTTATGAGCAATGGGACAGCTGGGGAGTTGCGTTTTCTGCGTATATTCTGGCGAAGCAGGCAAAAATCAATATTAAATTTGCCTATTGCAATGATGAATTGCCTGATGCTGAAACCTATATTTTGCCTTGTATAGCAAGGGATTATCCAACTTTGAAGTTCTATGAACTTCGTGACAAGGTGAAGAATGGTGCTGTACTTTATATGTCAAACAACAGTGCTTTTATACAGGGGTTTAAGGACTTTGTGGGCGTGGAAATTGTTGATTCTGCCAACACTCCCGAAACGATAGAGTTCAACTTCAAGGGCGTTGATTACAAAGTTAAAACCTCCAGGAGGTACGAGACACGGGCGGCAGGTGCAGAGGTGTTGTCTTATGACAAGGTTGGAAATGTTGTTCTGTCGGCTCATTCTTACGGAAAAGGAAAGGTATATTTCCTGAATGCTCCTTTGGAAAAAGACAAGATGGATGGTTTTGATGCATTTTCGGATTCAGCATATTTGATTTATGATGAGCTGTTGAGGGCGTGCAAAAAAGACCATATCGTAACATCAAAAAATCCATACTTGTGCATAACAAATCATTGGGAGAAAGATGATTGTTATGCGGTTATTATCAACCACTCAGAGGAGAAACAAAACTTGGACTTAAAGGTGAAAGATGGCTACAAGATGAAAAAAATATACAAAGGAAATGAAGAATCGGTTGAACCCTTTGATGCTTGTGTAATCAAATTCAAAAAAGGATAACGCAAGTATAATCAAAACACCGCCGCAGCTTCCTGCGACGGTGTTTTTCTGCCTATATATGTTCAAGCAATTCCTTTGGTCTGCAACCTAGAAAACGCTTGAAAAGCTTGCAGAAGTAGCACAAATCAGAAAGGTTTACGGCTTCGGCAGCTTCGGTAACATTATATTCGCCCGTCAGCAGAAGTTCTCTGGCTCTTCTTATTCTCAAATAGTTTTTGTAGGTCACAGGTGACATTTTTTTGTATTCCCGAAACAAACGACGAAAGGTGCTTTCACTTATATTACACATTGATGCAAGCTCCTGAACGCTGATTTCATCAAGGTAGTGATTTTCCAGATAAATAATTCCGTGATAGATGGTATGGTGTTTGGTTTTTAGCTCTCTGCGCACAGAATCCAGAAACATAGTGTTGAGTATTTTGTACAACTCTGAAAGAAGTTCAAGTTTGCATCCGGGTGCACCGTTTTTCCATATTTCGTAAGCGTTTTGAAACATTTCCAGATATACACCGTTTTTGTCCTTGACGGCAATGCAGATATACTGAGGAAGATTCAAAGAAAGATCGTCCAGCGTGAAGTGAAAGGCGATATACTTTCCCTCTTGGGGAGCAAGCCATTCCGAATGATAGGTAATGTTGTTTGGAAGGTAAACCACAGAGCCTGCGGGGGCAGAAACCATGTCATCCGTTCCCTTATTGAATACAATTTCGCCTTGAAGAACATAGAAAAAACGGCTGTATATTCTTTCGTTTTCGCGACAGATATAATAGTCGGGTACTGAAACCTGTCCTGTGAAAACTCCGAAAGTGTTAAGCTTGTTTTCGGGCAAATCGGAAAATTTTATATTAAAGGGTTTGTTCATTTTTTTCACCACCTTATGCGCATATTATACAATAAAATTATCATTTTATCAATAGGAATTTCAATATTGTTATGTTATAATAACAAAAAAACTATTGGAGGTTATGAAAGGGTTATGAAAGTAGGAATTGTTGGTGCAGGAGCTTTTTCCGATGATTTTATCAGATTATTCAATATGCATCCAGATGTTGAAGAGGTAGTTATTGCGGATTTGAACGCAGAACGAGTAAGAAAATGTATGGAGAGACACAACCTCAAAAGAGGATTTTTGTCCTTTGATGAGCTTTTGAAAGAGGCTCCTGATGTGGACAGTATAGGAATATTTGTTCAGCGTCAGCTCCATGGTCCTATGGCTGTGGAGGCAATGAAAGCCGGCAAGAATGTGTTCAGTGCTGTTCCTATTGGTTGTACTTTGGAGGAAATTCAGGAGATTACGGAAATTGCAGAGAAGACAAGGCTAATCTATATGATGGGGGAGACTTGCTATTATTATCCTTGTGCAATATACTGCCGTGAGAAATACCGCAGCGGTGATATGGGTAAGTTTGTTTATGGCGAATCCCAGTACTATCATGACATTTGCGAAATGTACAGTGATTTTTCACGTTCCGGTGGATTAAATTGGCGGAGAGTTGCGGGTATACCGCCTATGTTTTATCCTACACATTCTATATCAATGCTTTTTTCAGCTATTGATGAACGCGCTCTCAAAGTATCATGTATGGGTTACAGAGACAATCATTCGGATAATATTTATGGCGAGGACAAGAACAACTGGTCCAATCCTTTCAGCAATGAAACAGCCATTTTCCAGATGTCGGGTGGAGGCGTGGCCCGTATAAATGAATTCCGCCGTGTAGGTATAAACAAGCCTTCATCTTACATTACTTGTATGTATGGCGACAAGGGGGCTTATGAATGTTCGGTTACAACACATACATTCCAGAGGGGAATTTCAAGCGGTGAAGAGCCTTATCTTGAAAACGTGGGACATCTGGTAAACACTTATGAATACAATGAGGATTTGAGAAATGGGAAAATAGATATGACCAAAGACCCAATTTCAACAAAATATATAGCAGGCTTTGCACCCATTCAGAACAAAGAAAGACTACCCAAGACACTGCAAAACATAACTAAAGGTAATCATATGAGCAGCCATCCGTTCCTTGTTGATGATTTCGTTAGAGCGGTTGTGAGCGGAAAACTGCCACCCAACAATGCATGGGAGTCAGCAAGATATATGATTCCCGGACTTATTGCTCATGAATCTGCACTCAGGGGCGGAGAGTTGATGGATATTCCCGACCTTGGTAGTGCACCAAAGGATTGGGAAATGATAACATATGAATTCAAGGATAATTATGATGATATGAGCAAGTTCTATGATGTTGACGCACATGATTATATGAATTTGTAATGAATATGGAGAAGAAAGCTATGAAACTAAGTGTTTGCATTGATATGATGTTTTCATATTGTGATTTTTATGACCGTTTTGGGGAAGTAAAAAAAAGCGGTATTGACACGATTGAATTCTGGAAATGGTCTGACAAGGATATTGAAAAAATCATAAACAGCGAAATGAAGGTATCGGTATTCAATATTGATAGTAGCGATGAAAAACTGTCATACGATTTGTCAAGAGGTATTCTGAATGACGGACGGGAGGAAGAATTTTTAAGAGCTCTTTCCGAGAGTATTCCTGTATACAAAAAGCTTGGTGCAAAAGCTATGATAGTTTTAATAGGCGAGCATAAGGAGTATAGCGAAGAAAATGTTTTGAAATGCCTCAACGCGGCAAAGCCGATAGTAGAGGAAAATAATGTAACGCTGGTCATAGAGCCACTTAACAATATTGACAGAGTGGGGTATTCTATGCCCTATGCAACACCACTCCTTGAAACCCTGAAAAAGATAAACAGCCCGAATATAAAAATGCTTTATGATATGTACCATCAAAATATGATGGATGATTTTGATATGGAAGAAATAAGGGAAAACATTTCTCTTATAGGACATTTTCATGTAGCAGATGCACCCGGACGACATGAGCCGGGAACGGGAAAGGTTGATTATGTTGAGATATTGAAGGGAATCAGCAAGCTCCCATACAACGGATACATAGGGCTTGAGTATATAGCTACAAAAAATGATGGTGAAACTCTTGATTTTCTGAGGGAGGTGGAGTAGTGTTCAAGGTTTGTATAATAAGCTGTGGTATGATTGCCAATTCCGCACATATTCCTGCATACAAAAACTTCTGCGAGGATTTTGAAATTGTCGGTGTTTGTGATATAAACGAAAAAACGGCAAAGGATACCGCAAACAGGCACGGGATTTCAAAATACTATACTGATGCAAAGCGAATGCTGGAGGAATTGAAACCGGATATTGTTTCGGTATGTGTACCTAATTGTTTTCACAAGGAATATACGCTTATGGCGCTGAATATGGGAACAAATGTTCTTTGCGAAAAACCTCTTGCTTTCAAATATACTGATGCAATTGAAATGTTTGAATGTGCAAAAAAGAACAATAAATTTCTTATGGCATGTCAAAGTATGCGCTTTACTCCTGATAGATTGGCGGCAAAGAAATATATAGACGAAAATTGTATTGATGATATATATTATGGTGAGATTGCACGTATACGCAGACGCGGTATACCAACTTGGGGGACCTTTCATATGAAGGAAATAAGCTGCGGTGGTGCCTTTGTGGATATTGGTGTGCATATGCTTGATGCCTTGGTGTGGCTTATGGGAAATCCGAAAGTAAAAAGTGTAACGGCTACGGCAATGCAGAATCACAAAAGTGAAATTGGTTCGCTGAAAGGAAGCGGTGCTTTGACGGGTAGTGTTGACAATGCCCGCAAGTTTGACTCTGGTGAAATGAATGTTGAAGACTTTTCCTGTGGTATGATTACCTTTGAAAATGGTGCAAAGGTAGCGTTCAAGGTTGCCTGGGCGGCAAATATACGGGAAAGCTCGGATATTCGGCTTATAGGCAAGAAAAGAGGAATATATCTTCCCGAGTGTAAGGTTTTCTTTGATGAAAACGGTGAAGAGACAATTACAACGGAAAAATGTCTTTATGATACACCCTTTGCCGGACATATGTATATAGCAGATAATCTGAGAAGAGTATTGAAGGGTGAGGCAGAACTGACAGTCAAGCCTGAGGAAACCCTCAATGTATCACGTATAATAGAAATGTTTTACAAGTCGGCAGAGCTTGGCAGAGAAATAAGCGTCAAGGAGCTGGAGCAGAACCAATGATAGAAATCGTTATACGTTAAAAATATGACGTGATTGTTGTAGACGGCGGAATTGGCGCATATACTTAAAAAACAAAACAGCAGTTTGTGACGTCAATAAGAGATGCAAAATAACAAACAAAGTTAAAACATAATAGTTTTAGAAAGTGATTAGCGATAGTCAACCCCAGTCGGTGCATTGCCGACTGGGGTTCTGTCTTTTTGGAGAATATTTTTTGTTAGTATAATTGTTATATTATCGTTCTTTTTTCATTCCCATATAGAATGTGTCTCGACTTGCTGGTTTGTTTTGAATTGAGTCAAGTGCTTCAACCTTGAAGCTCATGCCAAAGAAACCCGCCATACTGCACTGTTTCTATGATTAAGAGTTTACGGTTCTGTTGATTTTTTATTCTCATTCGATACAATTTTTATAAAGCGGTAAATCAAAATTGATGCCTTTTTTGAAGGTGTTAATGCATGATACAGCTGTTGAACATAAATTGAATAAATATGTGTCGGTCTGCGGTGGTGGCGGCAAAGATGTCTTTAATCAGATGTCTTGCAAAAGAATTTTTAGTCGTGGTGTTATTTATAATGAATTTGAAAAGGGATTGTATTGTCTGATTACAGCATTGAAAGATTATAAAAATATTGACAAGATAAATGCAGGAATTGATGAACTCTTAAAGACATACAGTTATCCTACACTAAATCGTAAAATAAACGGGGTTGATAAGCATCGGTTAGCCTTTGTATGGCACTTGCTTCAATCGCCGGCTGATTCCGATATGCAACTAAGCCTTACTCTTAAAAAGGTATTTAACTACGTGGAGTAAGCTTGTTCATATATAAACTTTTTCAATATAACTTTCTCTCTCGAAAGCACTACCGTTCTTATCCTATACGGTAGTGTTTTTCTTTTGTAAATAATAAAAATCCGACTTAAGAACTGTCGGATTAAGGTTTGTAGGCTGCCATGAACTTAAATGCAACAGGAGAAAGTAAAGCGCAAGACGGTTCTGCTCCTTACAGCAGTTCTGCGGCTGTAACACCACAAAAACAAGAAACAACAACTGATACAAATGTTTCGCTTGAAACATCGTATATCGGAAATAAGAACGCAAAAAAGTTCCACTATCCCGATTGCAGGAGTGTTAAACAAATGAGCGAACATAATAAAGATTATATGAATTGTACAAGAGATGATGCTATTGCGAGAGGCTATGCTGGATGTAATAGCGGCAACCCTTAACAGCCCCACTTTTTGTGTGGATGCTACACAAGGGGATTTCTGTGGTTGTATCTTTTAATAGAATGATGGACAAAGCATGTTTAGGATTTTTGAACGTGACATTGATATGTTTGTTTGGTATAATGTAAATGTGTAATAGTAATGTTTAGGCAGCTACTAAATAGAAGGGAGATTTTTAATATGAAAAGTAAAACAAAAAAAATTATAGCAGTACTTTCTGCTGCTGCAATGGTGCTAAGTTTTGGAGCTTGCTCCAAACAGACAGCAAGCGATTCCACAAAAGAGGTTAAATTGTGGATGAACTCAGGACATTCAAAATCGTTCTGGGAGGAAAAGGTAAAGCAGTTTAATGATTCACAGGGAAAAGACCTCGGTGTTAAATTGGTGTTGGAATCAAAGACAGATTCAAGTTATGATCAGCAGCTTGAAATTGCTTTGCAGTCAGGTGAACTTCCTGAAATGTTCTTTGCAGGATATGCTACAAATATTGTAGACAAAGAGGCGGTACTGTCATTTGATCAACTGCCTGGCATGGAAGAAACAATAGCTAAATATGAGCCTTATATGCAGGAAAATATACATAAGGTAAAAGGAAAAGTATATGCTCTTCCATTCGGTATCACGACAAGAGGTCTTATATATAACAAGGATATGTTCAAGGCTGCAGGTATTGTTGACGAAAATGGAGAGGCAAAACCACCGAAAACTTATGATGAATTGCGTGTGGCGGCAAAGAAGCTTACCAATAAGAGCAAAAATCAGTACGGTATAATGTTCCCTGTTAAGTGGGGAGCGTGGGTAGAAAGTGATATAACATCACTTGCATATTCAAGTTCCGGTAGGGATGCATACGATCCTGTAAGCGGAACTTATGATTACAGTGTATATGAGCCGGAGCTTGCTTTAATAAAAGGTTTGAAAG
>SVKC01000046.1 GCA_015068655.1 Oscillospiraceae bacterium | reverse complement strand
CGAACCCACCTCCGCTCTTGACCCTGAAATGGTCGGTGAGGTTCTCGATGTTATGAAAGAGCTTGCACGTGAGGGAATGACAATGGTTGTTGTTACTCACGAAATGGGCTTTGCCCGTGAGGTTGCTGACCGTGTAATCTTTATGGCTGACGGGAAAATTGTGGAAGAAGGAAAACCTGACGAAATATTCGGTAATCCGAAAGACCCCAGAACCCAACAATTCCTTCGCAGCATATTGTAATATTTCAACTAAAAAGACCGAGAAATCGGTCTTTTTCTCTTGATTTTTTTGCAGAATAGTGATATACTTGTTTTGTCAAAAAAAGCTTTTTTCAAGGGGATTTTTTTTATGGTACTTGCGATTGATATAGGAAACACAAACATAGTTCTCGGCGGATTTGTTGATGACGAACTGACATTTGTTGCCAGAATTGCCACAAATGCAAACAAAACAGAAGACGAATATGCAACGAAAATCCGCAGCGTACTCACTCTTCACGATGTGCATGAGTCAACTGTCAAGGGTGCTATAATTTCCTCGGTTGTGCCTCCCCTTAATTCCGTTATGAAACGTGCAATCAAGTTTGTTTACGGCGTTGACCCCGTTATGGTTGGTCCCGGCATAAAAACCGGCATCAAAATCCATTGTGACAACCCCGCAAGCGTAGGTGCTGACCTTATTACAGCTTGTGTTGCGGCACATCATCTTTACGGAAGTCCGTGCTTGATTGTGGATATGGGAACTGCCACAAAGATTATGGTACTTGACGAAACCGGTGCTTTCATCGGTGTTTCAATTATCCCCGGTGTCGGAATGGGGCTGAAGGCTCTCGCAAGCGATACAGCACAGCTTCCACAAATCGGTCTTGAGGCACCAAAATCTGTTATTGGGAAAAACACCGTTGACTGTATGAAATCCGGAGTTGTGTTTGGAAATGCGTGTCTCATTGATGGTATGCTTGACCGATTCAATGAGGAAATGGGTGCAGAACTTCCCGTTTTTGCAACAGGAGGTCTTTCTTCCACCATTATTCCACATTGCAAACACAAAATCACTCTTGACGATACTCTATTGCTTAAAGGACTTAACATCTTATACAAGAAAAACAATTAAATATTATGTGTGTATATTGCTCTTCGGAGTTAATATAAAAAAATTTTATGCGTTGTATCGCGAAATTGCGAACGACAGCAAGGAGGAATTTTTATGAAAACACAAAAGAAAAAAATGTCAACCGAAATGCTTGTAACCGGTGCATTGATGACCGCTTTGGTTATACTGTTTCAGTTGCTGGCTACCTACACAACCTTTTTCGGTCCTTTTTCCACAGCCATTGGATTAGTGCCCATAGCTATCGGTTCAATTTTATGTGGTCCCGCCGTTGGTGCATGGCTGGGTTTTGTTTTTGCAATTGTTGTTTTTGCAACAGGTGGAGCAAATCTTTTTCTTGCAGTTGATGTACCCGGAACAATCGTTACTGTTCTTTCAAAGGGTGTATTATGTGGTCTTGTTTCCGGCTTTACATATAAAGCTCTTTCAAAATTCAATTCAACAATAGCAGCATTTAGTGCAGCTATTGTCTGCCCGGTTGTCAACACAGGAGTTTTCCTGCTTGGATGCTTTGCATTCTTTATGGATGATGCAGTCAAAATTGCCGAAGCAATTAAAAGCCCAGCTACAGGTACCGCATTGTTTATAGCATTGGCATTGGGTAACTTTTTGTTTGAACTGGGTTTAAATACTGTTCTTAGTCCCGTTGTTGTTAAAATTTTAAACGTAAGAAATAAAGGATAATTATATGTTAGATGCATTTATCAGAACAGAAATGCTTTTAGGAAAAGAGAATATGGACAAACTAAAAACCGCACACATTGCGGTTTTTGGTTTAGGCGGCGTTGGCGGTCACGTTTGCGAGGCTCTTGCAAGATGCGGCATTGGAAAATTTACGCTCTTTGACAACGATACAGTTGCAGAATCAAACCTGAACCGACAGATTATTGCAACCACCGAAACAATTGGAATGGCAAAAACAGATGCTATGAAAAAACGCATTCTTTCCATAAATCCCGATGCCGAAATAATAACAAATCAAGTGTTTTTTTTGCCTGAAAACGCCGACTTTTATCCACTTAATAAGTATGATTACGTGGTCGATGCAATTGATACCGTAAGTGCCAAAATAGAACTTGCAGTGCGTGCAGAAAAGCTTGGCATCCCTTTGATTAGTTCAATGGGGACAGGAAACAAGCTCGACCCCACACAATTCAAAATTACAGACATATACAAAACCTCCGTTTGTCCTCTGGCAAGAGTAATGCGAAAAGAGCTGAAAGACAGAAATGTCAAAAAGCTCAAGGTGCTTTATTCCGAAGAGACTCCCATTAAATCTGTTTCTTCCGACGGCTCACGAACCCCGGGAAGCACCTCATTCGTTCCGTCCGTTGCAGGTCTTGTTATTGCAAGTGAGGTTGTAAAAGACTTAATAAGCAAATAAAAAAGTGGCTGATGCCACTTTTTTATTTGCACTTTATTTCATTATCAACCATAGTAAGTGCCGCTTCCGCTGTGCTTTCACGTACTTTTGTACGGTCTCCGTCAAAGAGAAATTTTTCCGCTTTGTGAATACTTTCTCCGCAAATTCCAATCCATACAGTCCCTACGGGCTTTTCGGGAGTTCCTCCTCCCGGTCCGGCTATTCCCGTCACCGAAATGCCAAAATCTGAATTCGCAAGGTTTTTGACCCCCTTACACATTTCAAGAGCGGTCTGCCGTGATACAGCACCATATTTTTCAAGAGTTTCTGCGGACACACCCAAAAGCTTTTGTTTTTGTTCATTGGAATAGGTCACAACTCCACAATCAAAGCATTCCGATGCACCGGGTACAGATGTAATTTTTTGTGCAATAAGCCCGCCTGTACAGCTTTCTGCCGTGCTGAGCTTCAATTTCTTTTCAATCAACAATTCAACAAGGCTTGTCTCTATGTTTTTCATTATCTTATCACCAGAACTTCTTCCTCGGCAATAGCTTCATCCAAAGCCGCTTCAATATCACCGAGAACTTTTTCCGCTTCAATTATTTCCGCAAGCTGAGGCTTTGTTTTGGGATGCTTCGGAACAAATATCGTACAACAATCCTCATAGGGAAGAATTGAGGTTTCATAAGTTCCGATTTTTTTGGAAATAAGAACAATCTCTTCCTTGTCCATACCGATACACGGTCTGAATACCGGTTGACTTACAGCATTATCTGTACACACAAGACTTTCCATAGTCTGGCTTGCTACCTGACCAATACTCTCACCCGTAATTAATGCCGCAGACCCTTCTCTTACAGAAATTTTTTCTGCAATACGCATCATAAGTCTTCTCATAATAACCGTAAGATAATTTTCAGGACACTTTTCAATTATATCAAGCTGAATTTTCGTAAACGGTACAATGTGCAGCCTGATTTTTCCGCAATATTTGGACATCTGCTTTGCAAGGTCAATAACCTTTTCTTTCGCCCGGTCACTTGTATAAGGATGGCTGTGAAAATGAACCGCTTCAAGCTCAACGCCCCTTTTTGCAATCATAAATCCCGCAACGGGACTGTCAATTCCGCCCGAAAGAAGAATTGTTGACTTTCCGTTTGTGCCAACGGGCATACCGCCCGCACCTTTGATTTTTCTTGTATAAACAAAGGCTTCCTGTCGCACCTCAACATTAACCGTAATATCAGGTCTGTGGACATCTACCGAAATATCCTCTATGCCCTCAAGAATCATTCCACCAAGCTCCATACAAATCTGAGGTGAGTTGAGCGGGAACTTTTTGTCCTCACGTTTTGCTTCAACCTTAAAAGTTTTTTCGGTTGTTCTCATATAATTTATGCACTCAATTGCGGTTTTTGCAATACTTTCCATATTCTTTTCGCATTTGCGGACAGGACAAATATTCACAATACCAAAAACCTGAGTGAGACTTTCAACCGCCGCCTCCATGTCCAGACCTTCCTCAAGGGGTTCTACATAAACCGTAGACTGAGCTTTTCTCACGCTGAATCTGCCAATTTTTTCAAGACGACTCTTTATATTATTAAGGAGCTTGCCCTCAAAAAGGGGCTTATTCAGCCCCTTGAGAGCAATCTCACCGTACTTCAAAAGTATCAAATCTATCTTCTGCATATTTTTTCTCCTAACTTATCTTTTCAGTAGCTTTCTTATCTTTTCCACGTGTTCCTGAACCTTTCGAACCGTATAATCTATTTCTTCCGCCGTCGTGAACTCAGAAAGACTGAACCGAATGCTTCCGTCAATCATATTCCTGTCTGTTCCTATTGCCGAAAGAACGTAGCTGGGTCCCTTTTTGTGGCTGGAGCACGCCGAGCCCGAGGAAACATAGATTCCTTCCGCTTCAAGAGAATGAAGCAGAAC
Organism: Oscillospiraceae bacterium; assembly: GCA_015068655.1. Lineage (GTDB taxonomy): Bacteria > Bacillota > Clostridia > Monoglobales > Monoglobaceae > SIG440. Next base: position 11,133 of record SVKC01000046.1, on the reverse strand, counting down.
CTCCGATTTCACATATCCGAAAGAAATGTTGAGAATATGAGGTGCTGCACCCACTGCCGGAGTGTTTACTGTTACGTTTTCAATTCTGCTTGTTATACCATCACAAAGTCGGTTTTTGAGACGTTCCATTTCTGATGCTTTTTCCGAAATACGTTCATAACTTTTTTGTGCCGCAAGTCCAAAGCCCGCAATTCCCGGAACATTCTCGGTTCCCGGTCGCACATTATCCTGCTGACCGCCTCCGAAAAGTATAGGTGAAAGCTTCGCCTTGTTTTTCACATAAAGAGCTCCCACTCCTTTTGGACCGTGGATTTTGTGACTACTGAGAGAAATAAGGTCAGCACCGGTGGATGCCGCCGTAAACGGCATTTTACCGTAAGCCTGAACTGCATCAATATGAAAAACTGTACTGGGATTTACCGACTTGATTATTCTTCCTATTTTTTCAACAGGCTCTACCGTTCCTATTTCATTGTTCACATACATACACGAAACAAGAGCCGTATCCTTCCTTATCTTTGAGGATAGCTTTTCCAAATCAACAATTCCCTTGCTGTTGACCGGCAGAAGCTCTACTGTATAACCTCTTTTTTCAAGATGCCTCAGGGTGTTCAACACCGCAGGATGTTCTATGCTCATACTGAGAATGTGTCTTCCTCTGCTTGCTTTTGCGGCACCTATAATTGCCAGATTGTCAGCTTCTGTTCCCCCCGAAGTAAAAAATATTTCTCCTGGGGAAACCTTCAATGTTTCTGCCACCTGTTCTCTGGCTTTTTTTACAATTTTTTCCGCTTCGATACCTTTTCTGTGCAATGAGGAGGGATTTCCGTACCAATTGTACATAACATCCGCTACAAGCTCTGCGCAATCCTTGTAAGCACGTGTTGTTGAGCTGTTGTCAAGATAAACATCCACTTGTTCTCATCGCCTTTCCGTCCGCATCTTTACCGAAAATAACGCTTATCTGCGGAACAGGATAAGCGTATTTGAAGACGTCATAAAACGTCTTTATTTATATTATGTGTTATTTTTTGTATATGTGCAGACAAATTATTCAGAAATTGATTCAATAATATGCACCGGAATGTCACGTTCGGCATCAGCAAACACCTCCGGAACAGAATCGGTCTGTGAATGATTTTCTGCTGTTTCCAGATAAGAACTGCTGTTTTCCGACATACGCTCAACCTCACGGAGCTGTCTTTCAAAGCTTTGAATTGCATCCATAGAAGCCTTGCGCATACGCTCAACCTCGTTCTTGATTCTGTCAATCTTTTTGTTTTCTGTTTCGTAGTAGTTTTTTATCGCCTTGCGCTTTATATCAATTTCACGGTTAACTGTGCTTTTCTTTTCGGTCAGCTCAACATCACAGTTTTTCTTCATTGCTTCAAGCTCTTCTTCACAAGCTTTCTTTTTTTCAGCAATAACAGTGTCACAAGCCTTCTGCTTTTCAGCTATTTCTGTTTCCGCTTCCCTACGCATATTGTCTGCCTGCTCACGTGCAGCGTCAACAAGCTCTTTTGCTGTTTTCTCTGCCAATTTGAGAACGCTTACAACAGCATCTCTGTCAGCTTCAAGCTCTGCAATGCGTGCTTTCAGTTCCTCAATTTCTCTTTCCTTTTCAGCAACAACTTCTGCCGCCTTCTCGTCAACTTCCGAGATAAAATCAAAAACATCCACCTTTTTATAACCAAAAAGTCTTCTTCTCAATCTTCTCAATTCCATAAGAATATCCTCCAAAATAACACAATTACACATTTTCTTTTACTATTATAGTATATTTTTCCCGAATAGTCAACAAGTTTTTGCTTATATGATTAAATGATAGAATGTTTTGCCCTCAAAAGCAAAGAGCTGACCGGCAATCAGTCAGCTCTTCGCCTGGATTTATATATCCTTTCCCATATTACAGGTATAAACCCATTCTATATAATCGCCTTTTCCCACTATATACTTCGAGCAGCCCGTACTTATTGACTTGCCGTTCACCTTGTATGTCCATCCGGACAATTCTCCGCAGTCAAATTCATAAAGATTGTTTATTCCCTCAATGTACGCTGTCTTATACATAGGCGTTTCATTGAATTCCATGTGTATATTGCTGTTTCGCATTTCTCTCAACAGAACATCAAACACACTTTCTCCTTCAAAAAATACAACCTCTTTTTCCGCAAAAATTATACCATTTGATGGCACAAAGGACTCTTTTCCCTTTTTCAATTTGTCAATATTGGAAAGAATTGTATCACACCTCACCGACAGAAAACAAGTAGTCTTTTCAACAGTCTCCGAAGTTTTTTCTTCAACCGTTTCAACTTTATCCGCCGGTTTTTCGGCTTGAACCAGCTCCAAAACCGTTTCTTCTGTGTTCTTCTGAACGACACTTTCTGCTTCACTTTTGACTTCATGCTGAATTTCTTTTTTTTCATAAGCCTTTTTCGGCAAGCTATCTTTTTCCTGAGTTTTTTCTACTTCCGAAATTGTTTCCCGTTTCTCCGATACTTTCTCATTGACCAAAGAAGTCGTACTGTTTTGTGTATTTCTGCAGCCTGTCAGCAAAAAAGTCAGCATAATTGCAAGAAGCAAACATAAAGCCTTACTTTTCATACCTATCCATCACATCCATCATATTTAAAAGAATTTTTGCTGTTTCTGCTCGCGTAGCATTGTCATGCGGCATAAACAAATTGTTTCCCTTGCCTGAAATTATTCCTGAGCTTTTTATAACTGATACAGAAGGCTTTGCCCACTCAGCTATTTCTTCATCATCCAAAAACGCTGTATCGTCTGTTGCTGTCAAAATTATCCCCTTATATTCAAGATACCTTGATACAAAAACAACAGCCATTTCCCGGGTAATATTATCATGTGGCGAAAACAAAGCATCAGTTGTGCCCAACGCAATTTCCTTTTCTACCGTCCAAGATACCGCATCACTGTACCAGTCATCAGTTTCAACATCATCAAATTTCTCTGTTTTTTCACTTTGCTCACCGCTCATTCTGAAAAGAAGTGAAACAAACTCAGCTCTGGTTATCATATCATCGGGAGCAAAAAGCTTTTCGCTTTTTCCGGTTATAATACCTTTTTTCGCAAGAGAAAAGATATATTCCTCCGCCCAGTGTCCTTTTGTATCTTCAAAAGAAACATTCGCCGGTTTCTCTTCGGTCTTGTTTTCCAAAACATCAGTTTTCAATTCTTCTTTCGATTCTTCCTTTACTTCTTCTTTCTTTTCCTCATCCTTCGTCACAGTTCCACCTGAGCCGCCTGAGCCGCCCGAGCTTCCCGAGCCCGATGATACCGAAGAAGATACTTTCCTCTTCACTGCCATATAGTAACCTGAATCGTTTTTGTAATATATTACACCATCCTCATCACATACGGGACTACATATACAAAACTGTGCCATATCCTCCTCGGGTACAAATATTTCCGTGGAGGATAGCTCCACAACTGCCGCACCATCTTCGTCTGTCGCATCTGTTTTCTTTACACATAGTTCAAAAATACCGCCGGGGATATTGTTATAAGTTATGTAAACATAAACATACCCCGAGTTTTCATATGCATTCGTAAGCAAGGGGCTTGATTGTACAGAACCGGGAGTTTCCATTGCCGCAACCGCCTTCATAGGTGATGCATTTACATCTACAACCAGATAACCATGACCGCCGTTTTCAAACTGTTCTGAACGTGAAACTCCGACATAAGCAAGCCCGTCATACACTATGGGCGTAACTGTGCTTGAACCGCCAAGGTCAAAGTATTCAAAGCAACTGTCCTCAAATGTTCCGTCTTCGTTTATAGCCGCCTTGCAGAACCAGCCGCCTTTGGACGTGAAATAAATTCTGTCTGTCTCTGTATCAAAGGAAACGGTTGAACGAATATCACCGGAAATTCCTTCAATTTTGTCAATTACCTCACCTGTTTCGGTATTTACGCTGTAAAGAACCGAAGTTCCGTTTGTTCCTTCTGCCATTCCGTCATCCGAGCCAAATACCGCGAAGCTTTCTGCAACAAAAGCTCCTGCCCAGTAAAAACCGCCTGTATGCTCCAATGTCCATTTGCATTTCTTTGTTTCTGTCTTCTTGTTTTTGTCTTCATCCTCAATATCCAGACAAAAATAAGTTCCCGTTTCTTCCTCACCGTTCCAAGTACCGCAGAAAACCTTGCCTTCAAAGTAGGTAACAGGGGTAATTGTTTGTCCGCTTATCGGTTCGCTTATCCACAGACTTTCCAAAGTATCGGCACGCAAGGCTTGAATCCGTCCGTTTCCAATTGGAACAAAAAACATTCCGCCTCCATATGTAACAGATGTTGTTCCAAAACCAATGCTGTCTGCAAGTATTTCACTTTCGGCAATAAGCTCGCCGTCAGCTGAGCTTGCGTGAATAACCCTGTCATTTTTTGCAAAATACAAATCCCCGTTCACAATAATTGGTGGAGTTGTTGTATCCATCCAGCTTTCCGAGTACTTTTCCGCCCATTTCAAAACTGCACGGCTTTCACTTTTGGGGATTCTTGCCTCAACAACTCCCATGTTGTTCTGATTTCCGCGGAAGGAAGTCCAGTAGCCGTCATATTCTGGAAGTTCAGGTGTTTCAACCACCATAACCTTGCATACCGCAGGAGCAATTGTTGATTCTTCAGTACCTACATTCACATCGACAGCAGAAACATAATACTCTCCTATTTCATCAAAACGCACCGAAAAAATTCCGTTTTCGTCAGCCTCAAAAATGTATTCGGCAGTTTCATCATTAACCCAGTCAATGTTACTGCTTTTCACAAGAAAAACATCCTCGGCATCAAGGTCAATGGGTTCACATCCGCCATAAAACAAGGGATTGCCGCTTACGCTGAAATCAACTGTCCCTCCCGAAAATGCCTTCAGCTCTTTGTCTTCAAATGAAGCTACACTTCCGCTCGTTGCCCAGTTCCAGGAGGAGAACATACCTATTTCAATATGCATTCCGTCTTCCAGAAGGATATAGTCACAGGAAGCACCCCAGCCCGCTTTTATTTCAGGCATTTTCCCGTCCACGAGATAGGTAAAATTGGAATCATGATTCCAGAACCGACTTGCATAAGCGCTTGTTGCCGTGCCTGTGAAGTCCAGAGTCTCGTTGTGTTTCTCAGAATCATATGTTTCACCAAGGCAATATTCCTCAACAGCCTTTATGAACAAGTGCATAAGTGTGGGTTTTTCAACCACTGTATCATTGATGTACGCACCACCGTTTTCAAAGCTGTCTGCTTCATATCTGTAGTATTCCTCCAAGCCATAGTCCGCCAAGTCAAAATAACTTATTTCAATGGGAATATCAACCATTTTCTCTTCTGAAATTGATGATGAAACAAACTCCCCATTTTCACTTACAGACAGATAGACTGTTATCAATTCATTTTTCGCATCCGTTGCCCACACTGCATCAACCAGACCAAATACCAAAACAATAGACAAAACAAAACTTAAAATTTTTCTCATTTTCATTCTTCCTTTCTTTTTTTGTTTGTACTGCAGAAATTCTTTTTCGCATCACTCCTATCGGAATTTTCAAGAATACTACTGCAAACGAAAAAGCTGCAAACACCAATTAAAGCGTTTACAGCCGTTTTCCTGTAATCATCCAAAAACAAAGGAAGGCACAGCTCCCCCAAAGCTCTTAAATACACACTATGTACCGTAGCAGTATTTTTGCATCAAGCATGTCTCCCGACTTGCATATCAACATATTCCGTCTCTGCCTTCCCAAAAAATTTCAGTGGCTGTGATTTCTCACAACAAAACGGATACTCCTTGCTCACGGTGGCGGCACCGTTCGTGAATTTCACACGATTCCATCTTGGCCCGAATCTGTCCTCAGTCAGAAACGGGAACTTGAAACAATTTCTGTATTCTATTTTTCTTATATTACCACATTTCAAACAAGCTTTCAATATATTTTGCCAAAAATATAAAAATTTTTCCTATCTGTTTGCCAGCGGAATGTATATCTTTTTCTCTGAAACTGCCTTATACGCAGGTCTGATAATTTTGTTTGCATTGATGAGTTCTTCAATTCTATGAGCGCTCCAACCCGCAACTCTCGCAATGGCAAAAATTGGTGTATAAAGTTCTTCCGGAAGGTCAAGCATAGAATATACAAAGCCGCTGTAAAAATCGATATTGGGACTTACACCCTTATAAATTTTTCGTTTTACAGCTATAACTTCCGGTGCAAGCTCAGCAATTTTTGTATACAAAGCAAATTCTTTGGTACGATTTTTTTCTTCGGAAAGCAAACCAACGTGTGCTTTCAATATTTCGGAACGAGGATCCGAAAGTGAATACACCGCATGACCCATACCGTAAATCAAGCCTGATTTGTCAAATGCTTCCTTGTTCAAAAGTTTCATCAGGTAATCACGGATTTCATCATCATCGTTCCAATCCGAAACATTTTTCTTTATATCATCAAACATTTGTGTAACTTTTATGTTTGCACCACCGTGTTTCGGACCTTTCAACGAGCACAAAGATGCTGCCATTGACGAATAAGTATCTGTGCCTGAAGATGTAACAACATGCGTTGTGAATGTGGAATTGTTTCCTCCACCATGCTCCGCATGAAGCACAAGTGCAAGATCAAGTATTTTCGCTTCGAGTTCAGTAAAGCTTTTGTCCGGTCTCAGCATACGCAGAATGTTTTCAGCCGTCGAAAGACTTGCTGACGGACGATGGATATAAAGACTTTTACCTTTTGAAAAATGCCTGTACGAATGATAAGCGTATACCGAAAGAAGCGGAAAATTCGCAATCAACTGAAGACATTGTCTCAGGACATTCGGAATGCTGATGTCATTCGCTTCCTTGTCGTAAGAGTACAATGTAAGTACACTTTTGGAAAGAGAATTCATTATGTCAGCATTTGACGCCTTCATAACAACATCACGAACAAAATTTCTCGGAAGAGTTCTGAAGCCGTTGAGCATATCAGCAAATTCCAAAAGCTCATTTTCTGTTGGCAATTCACCAAAAAGCAAAAGATATACTGTTTCTTCAAAGCCGAAACGATTATCCTTTTCAAAGCCCAATACCAGGTCATTTATGTTTATACCACGGTAATAAAGTTCACCGTCACACGGAACAGACTCACCGTTCTCGTTTTTTGATGATATAATAGTAGAAATCTCCGTTAGCCCCGTAACGACACCTTTTCCGTCCAAATCACGCAATCCGCGTTTTACTTCATGCACCTGATAGAGTGATGGTTCAATTGTTGTATTTTGTTTGCACTTTTCCGAAAGCTTGTAGATTTCCCATGGAATATTGCTGTAACTTGACATTTTTATCGCCTCCGATATATATGGAATGAGCCTGACCCTCTTGCAATCAAAAGTAATGTTTGTCAGTTGCAGAATTACTTCCGCTGCTTTTTATTATAACACAAAATTTCTTTAAAGTCAAATACTGTTAACACTATCAGTTGTACGGAAACGGAAAAAATAGAAAATTTTTCAATGTGTATTTCTTTGTGTGTGGGTTAAAATATAACCGAAGACAGATAAACAAATTGTTTTTCTGAAACAAAGGGAGGTGAAACAACAATGTCAAACAGCAAAAGCAACAACAATTTTGTAGTACCTGAAGCAAAGGCTGCTATGGATAAGTTCAAGATGGAAGCTGCAAACGAAGTAGGTGTACAGCTCAAGAAGGGTTACAACGGTGACCTCACATCAAGAGAAGCCGGTTCAATCGGTGGTCAGATGGTAAAGAAAATGATCAAGAAGTATGAACAGGACCTCGCTAACGGTCAGTAATTTCAATACCGATTGATTTTGAACAAAATCCGCAAATCACGTTTATGTCTGGTTTGCGGTTTTTGTTATGTTAATCCTCAAAAGGAGGGCTTATGAGAATAAGTGTGAAGGATTTGAAAAATCACTATGTTTATACCGAAAACAGCGTCAATCCACTCGGCAAAGTAAAGAGTGTATCTTGTCTGAAGGAAAACGGACATATTGATTCTTTGTTGATAGAACCTCTCAGTCTTATTCCCGTGGCAAAAAGAATAAAAACAAATTATATCCGTAATATATCGGACGGAAAAATTGTTTTGTCTGATGATGCCTTCTCCGGAAAAAGCAAAACTGACAGCAACTCGTTTCTTGAAGACATCCAAATAAGAGGAATTCAAGAAAAAAACGCCCGGCTGAAAAAAATCAACAACATTTTTTTCAGTCTCGAAACAGGTGAAATCACAGAATTCGTTGTCAGAAAGAATCTTTTCCACAAAAAAGAAACTCTTCAGGCAAACAAGATTACAATAAAAAACGATATAATATATATTGATTGAAAAGGAGCAAAACCTATGGGAAATTTTTCACTTGGACTTATGGTTGGTACAATCGTAGGTGTCGGTGTAATGATGACGGTTCATCCGATGAATAAGCGTTCCATGAAAAGAGCATATCACCGCGCCGAAAGAATGATGAACAGAATGACCGATGCAATTCACAACATCGGTTGCTGACAAAACCTTATATTATCCAAAACCCCATCGTTTTCACGATGGGGTTTATTACAGGTATACTTGCTATCAAAATGCTGACATTATGAGAACTGCAACAATAACAACCGGAAGAACATATGAAAAATATGGTCTCAGCCATTTTGCAACCTTTATGCCCTTGCCTTCATTGACCTCTTTGAAATAATTCTTCCATCCCCAGCCATAACGAGTTGTACAGAACAAAGCATAAACCAGACTTCCGCAGGGAAGCAAGATGTTTGAAACTGTATAATCCTCAATATCCATTATACCCTTGCCGCCAATCTGGACATTTGAAAGCACCGTGAAACCAAGAATACACGGAAGTACCAGAACTGTCATCAACGCAATATTGATTAATGCAATCTTTTTTCTACTCAAATTTGTAAGTTCAAGCCAGAATGACATAATATTTTCAAATACACCTATTACAGTGGAAAAAGCAGCAAATATCATGAAAAGGAAAAACAACGAACCAACAATCTGACCTCCGGGCATATTGTTGAAAATACTCGACAGGGTTGTAAACAAAAAGCTTGCACCGACAGTTGATGCATCTGCTGTCACACCGTTGTTGAAAGTAAAGCACGCAGGGAAAATAATCAACCCCGACATAAGAGCAACAAAGGTATCAAGCCCCATAATCACCAGAGACTCGCCTGTAAGGCTTCTGTCTTTTTCAATATAACTGCCAAAAATTGCAACCGAACCAATTCCTATACTCAATGTAAAAAACGATTGTCCCATTGCCGCCGAAATAACAGTCCACCAACCTGATTCTTTTACGCCATCAAGAGTAGGTATGAGATAGAACCTCAAACCCTCCGCCGCCTTTGACAAGGTGCAGGCATAAACTGCAAGCCCTATCATAAGCACAAAAAGTGCAATCATCATTACTTTTGTTATTTTTTCAACACCTTTTTGAAGACCGAGAGAGCATATTCCAAAGCACAATACAATAACTGCAAAAGAAGAGCCAAAAAGAAGCCAGGAATTACTTACAATTCCGCCAAAAACTTTATTAAGTTCTTCTGCTGTCTTCACTTCAAGTATAGATCCGTTTACGTACTTGAAAAAATATATAAGCATCCAACAGGAAATGACAGTGTAGAACATCATAAGAATATAGTTTCCCGCAATTCCGACATATTTCATCAAATGCCATTTTTGTCCCTTTTTCTCAAGAACATCAAATGATGAGGCTATACTTCGCTGACTTGCTCGCCCCACAGCAAGTTCCATAGTCATTATGGGAAGTCCCAAAAGAATCAAAAATCCTATATATATGAGCACAAACAATGCTCCGCCGTACGCACCTGTTATAATAGGAAAACGATATACGTTTCCAAGACCTATTGCACATCCGGCCGAAATAAGAATAAAACCCAGACGTGAAGAAAATTTTTCTCTGTTTTTCATATGTTTTTCCCTTTCCCTTTTTATTTATGTTATCTTGATTAATTTCTTATAATTGATTTTATCATACCTTTTATTATATTTCTACAAAAAAAGCGAATTTCCTTGTAGAAAACTATAAATTGAAATACTGGTCCGTTATTTTCAACGCTTTCAATATATTCTTTTCTTCTGCAGTATAGCCAAAAAGTATAAATGCGTGATTAGCATCTGGAAATTCAACCAAAGAGATATTATTGCCTTTTTCCTTCATTTTTTCTACAAAAAAACGGCTATCGTCAATGCTTACAACATCATCCGCAGTTCCGTGCATAACCAGAATTTCTGCATCAACAAGTTTTGTGTTGTCCAAAGGTGAATATTTCACCGCATCACTGGCGCAATAACTCCATTTTTCACATACGCAATCTGTAACCGGGTTATATGCCGCAATTTTTCCGGGTTTCAACACAGGCTTTTCTCCTTCAAGCAAGCCCATACAAAGACAAAGAGCCAGATGCCCTCCTGCTGAATCTCCCATAAGTAACACGTTTTGACGGTCTATAAACAAAAACTTTTCCGCCATATAATTCAAAGCATCCTTGCAATCTTCAATCAATTTTCCAACACCATTGCTTGTGCCAAATTCCAAATCACGATATGAGAATACTATTCCAACATATCCTTTCCGGGCATAATACTTTGCATTATTCGCCATCCAACCTCCATTCCAATTATCAGGAGTTTCTTTGAGCGAACGCCAGCCACCGCCGTGTATTGCAATTACGGTTTTATATTTGCAATTTTCATCAAAGTTATCAGGCAAAAAAACCTGTAACGGCAATTTGAGATGTTCAACAGTTTTGTAAAATACACTTATATCAGCAGTTTTGCTGTTAAGAAATTCTGTATAATTTTCCATGTTTCTCATTATGTTCTCCCTACATAATTGATAATCTAACTATTATATTACTTTCCCGTCAGGCGAATTTAGGTGATTTCATCTTCAATGAAATCAATATATAAAGACTGTATAAACTAGATGCCAACATTACAGGCACCAAGTTCGTATCAAGTTAGGCGAACAGTGAATAATAGGACCTACTAAATATCCGATAAAAATTCCACTGATTTTCTCTGAACAAATTTCTTTAGAACCTGCGAGAATACTGAATTTTCTCGCCATTATATTATATCATAAATA
>SVKC01000045.1 GCA_015068655.1 Oscillospiraceae bacterium | reverse complement strand
TCTGAAACCCCTCGGAATCCACTTCAAGAGTTGCTCCGTTGTCAAAATAAACAATCCCCTGAGCAACCGATATTTCATTTGTATCACCATTACATAAAAGACTGCATTTGCAGCCGTCAAGCATAACTCCCGATGCCGCAACCGCTTCCGTCAACAAATTCAAATCCGATGTACTGTAACTATCCTTTGCAGGAAAGGGAGCAACACCTGCTCCCACAAGCCTACGGGTTATATTGTTTATATCATCTGTGCCATAAGACACATTATCCAAAAACGAATATAAAATTGCCATTTTGTTCAAATCCTTTCTTCTCACCAATTTCAATTTAATCTTGTGCGTAACATTTATTCTTGAAAAAGAGGTGTTGAACCGCATATATCCTCATCATAGTATATATCTACCCCCACCACTCTTCGTTTTTTTATATGTAGGGCACTACCGAATTCAGCACAAACTCGGATTGTATCGCCAAGCTCATAATCCCTTCCGTATTCAATATGCCGCAAATCTGTTTCCAATTCTTCTTCAGTCCCAAGAGCTATAATTTCCTGTTCGGCTTCCTCAGGTGTTTTCACTCCTTCAATAATACACTCCCACCTTCTGCCGTCTGTCATGGTAGAACCGTCGAAAAAATCCCAGCCCGTATCCGGAAGTTTTTCTGCTACCTTCCACCGTCCGTCAATGGTATCACAATAGAGATACTGTCCTGCATAACACTGAAGACCAAATCGGTCTCCGCCTTCTGTTATGAGATAAGCAGTAAACTTATTTTGGGTCGAGCCGGTATAAAGCTCCGGTTGGTTACTTGAAGCCTTCCATTCTCCCAAAAGCTCTATTTTTCTTTCGTACCATCCACAATTGTCAACCTTTTTTTGAAGATTAACCGAATACTTTATACCACAGGCATTTCTGTATGAACGAGACAATACCAATGGCAATTCTTTCCCCTCAAACACAGAGAACACAAGCCTTGCCGCACCTTTATCCACTTTTAGCGAAAACCCAAGCTTTTCAGGGCCAAGGGCTTCGCAAACAATATCCAGAACAGTTTTTGCTTTATCAAAAGAAAAATCCTTTTTTTCGCCAATTCCCGAAAGTTCACCCACCGACACAAAATCACTCATTGCCGTTTCAATGGCATATACCGCCGCCTGCTCACCCGTTTTACCCGAAAGAGAAAAAGGAGCAACGCAACGCTTTCCCAAAAGCCATTCAAGGGTTTTCCCGAAAACAGCCAAATCTTCTCCGAATTGCCAGCCGGTAACCACAAAATGGACATCCTTTGCAACCCCCAGAAGGAAGCTGTTGTTTTCCAGAAGCTCAATCACACGTGCTTCCGTAACAGGAAAATGCATCTCGACAGTCCCGTAGCCGCAATACTTTTTTGAAATATTGAGGGATGTAAATTTCTCAAACTGTTCAACAAGTCTGAAATCAAAATCATAAAAAAATATATCCGTCAAATCATCACCGCCTCACAATGCAGATTTACATACCTGCATTCAACAAAGAATCCGTAAGATGCATCTCCCAAAGCAACCTCAACAGTATTTTTCCCGGGTTCAAAGCAAAAGTCGCCCAAAAAGGAATCATCGCTCAGCTTATATAGAATGTTCCCTGAAAGATTACTTAAAACAGTTCTGTTTTTTATATCAATAGTAATAATCTCATTTTTCTCCACATTATGTTCAAGAACAAGTGTCTTTCCGGTAGTAACATTCCTTAACGTTACTGTATCGCTGTTTAGACTACTATCAGGGCAATAAAGAATAATAATCGGCTCAATTTTTCTGTTTCCCGTGTTTCTCACAATAGTACCCATAGAAACCGAACCAAAAATACATGGCAAAGAAAATTCTGTTTCAAGGTTTTTTGTCCGTTCATAAAGAGGCACAACTGTTTCTATGCTATCTTCAAAAAAAGGGCTGTCACACACAAACTGAACAGCCATATTTGAAATTTCCCCTCTAAGAATTCTTTCAGGCTCCGAAACCCTTATCTGGTTGCAGAAAATGCGCCTTGAAAACCTTTCTGTTTCTATGTATAAGTAACCGCTTGATTCAAGTACCTTCAAGGCAGTTTCAATATTGGAAGAAATATTGTTTCCGCAAAACTCCGCACTTATTGTAATAGTTCTCGGAAGAGCACGCTCGGAAACAGTCTCTTGTCCGTCATAACCGGGAAACACCGCCGTCCTATATTCCTTTTCTACCAAGCCGAGTCCAAAAATCTCCGTCAAACGAACAAGCGGATTTTTGCCTCCGGAAAGCTGAATCTCTCCCGAAGAATTCTTAAAACGTATATCAAGTTTCATCACAAATCACCTCTCAATTTAGCAAGCAATGCCTCATTTTTCGCAGTCAAAAGCTGTTCACGGATAGTTTCCTTTACAGAACTGAAATTAAACGCAGTATTATATACCTTTGATGGTTCCTGACCGACTTTGCCGTCCGTATTCTGCAACATTGAAATATATTCACTGGCAGCATCCTTCACAGCATCTATTGTTTGATTTCTGGCATTTTCCAAAATGGCGTCCAGTTCCTGTTCAAACCCGTTTCCAAAAAAAGTACCTGCCTCAACACCAAGCTTATAATAACTTTCAGGAACGGATTCAAAGCTTTCTTCAAGCATTTTTATGAACCGCCCCTTCTCCGATGTATCAAGGTCAAAAAAACCCTTGTTGAAAGAATCAGCACTTTCAATTCCAAGCTCTTTCAGGGCTTCCTTGTTCAGAATAGGATTGAGTTCTGATGCCATACTGTCAACCAAGGAAATATGTGCACCATAACCTTCCGTAAATTTTTTTCTGGTTGCCTCATCTGCCGAAAGAATAACATCCATTGCAGTCAAAGCATCTTCAATATCCATAGCGGCAATATCCGAAAACACTCTATCCGGAATATTACCAAGCTCCTCAAGCTTGTGCACCGACTCCCCGTATTTTTCAAGAAGCAAGGTTTCCTTTTTAAAATCCTCAAGAGTTTTCTTTTGATATACAATGTCACCGCCGCCAATTTTTTGACCGCGAATAATTATTTTTTGTGAAGAAAACCACTCACCGTCCTGTTTTCCAAGCTTTTCACCAAGCTTTTTTTCCATAGCAAGAACTTTTGAAAGCAGCTCAATCTGTCTTTTGGCTTCCTTTTCCATAACCTCTTGTCTGGCAGCGGACATTTGTTCAAGCAATGCCAGCTGTTGTTTTTCCGTTTCCTCGGTCAGTTTTCTGTTATAACTTGCAATTTCCTCGGTCGCAGAAAACCAGGCATCGGTTCCAACCCTAAGATTTTCGTCACGGTATTTTTTAAGCTTTTCATAATATTCCTGTTCGGTGAGAAGTCCAAGCTCCAAAGCGTTCTTCAGATTGGCAAGAGCTCTTTTTTTTCTCTTCTTATCAAGATTTTCTGCATTTTTTGCAGCATTCTTTGTAAGAGTCTCCAATTCAACATATACATTTTCAACAGCCGTTATGGCCTTATAGGATGTTTCATCAAGACTTACACCAATACCTGATGCAATTATTTTCCCAATATCATTCTTTTTCGCCTGTTCCTCAAGACTCTTCAAATATTTATCAAAATCCATAATATTCCTTTCCGAAAAGCGGGACAGAGGCTGTCCTAAAAAAGTGTTTCAAGCTTTAATGCAACCTCTGTTTCCTTTTCTTCTGCTGTTCTCATATCGGGAAGTCTGTATTTTCTTTTCATTTTTTCATAAAAGGACTTAACCTCCCTGTTTTTAATTTTGGATGTATCCATGCATCTGAAAGAAACAATTTTCGAGAACTTGCAATCATCACCGAGACAAAAAAGAAGTTTTCGGAACTGCCACCAATGCATTTGAGTTTTTTGAAGGTCAATACCGTATTCCGAAAGAAATGCCGCATAAATATACTCAAAATCCTTTTTCAGGTCAAAAGCAACATTCCTCATTTCAGAGGCATCTGCTCTACTATCCGGCATTCTGCCGCCTGCGTAAAAACACATCACCTGTTCCATTGCACCAACAGGATCAGGCGGAAGACAAGGAAAAGCCAAAGAGAGAATTCCCACCATTCTTTCGCAGTTATCTTTTTTTTGATTCATCAAAAGCTGTTCAATCTCTATCCATACTGCAAAATCTGTATTAATAAGAAACTCTTCTCCATTGATTTGAACCCTGTCGGTATATTCAAAAAACTTACTTTTCAACTTCTTCACCGTCCGTATTTTTCAGCATAACAGCTCCCGTTTCCGAAATAATGTAACACAAAGCTCCCGTAAGTTCAGCAATAGACGGATTTTTCCGTGAAAACATAATATCGACTGTACCATTTCCCAGAAGAATTTCAATGCTTTCCTTCAAAAACTCGCATACCTCACCGTCACAGTTTTCGCATTTTTCATTTGACGCTTTGATCTCTTCAAGCTTTGTCAAAGCCCTTTTTTTTATGTCTTCACATTTTTTGAGCGTCACTTCACTGATTTCCAATTCAAATTTACTTCCGAACAGCTCAATCGAAAGAACCTCACCATTTGCCTCTGTCCCGGTTTTCATATATTATCCCTCCAAAAAAGTACAAGTCTGCCAGTCATCATCACTGCTTGCTGTTCCGAAGACTTTTTCACCCTTCACACGAAAGGAACCGCTGTATTTATAAGCTTCTACACCGCTACCTTCGTTTTCCGCAATAACAGCAAAGTCTCTCTTCACAGCACTCTTTGTTTCATCCGCCATATCAACCATAATAATAGTTCTTACCGCATCAGCACCCACCTTTTCGTTGTCAAAAATACGAATGAGGTCCTCATGAACCAAATCATCGCTGAAACGATCAAAGCCGAATGATATGGACGGATTATAACCCACCACATCTGTCTGTTCAAATTCTTCATCTACATACTGTCTTGAGTATTCTCTGGGATTTTTTGATGTAGAAATATCATCAAATCCCTTCATTCTGTAAAAAACAACTGTATCACCTTCAGGCACACCATAAAATGCCAATTTTTTATATCTTTTAACAATTTCCGACATCTACTTTTCCTCCTTTTCTATCAAGGGCGGACGAATCAAGTATTATTCGTCCGCCAAAACACCGACCTTTGTGCTCAATCACTTAGAGGGACTGTAAAAAACCAACCTGAGTTCCGCCTCAAATCTGGCATCAATACCGCCTGTGGAATTAATCTCAAAGGTTTTTTCCACAGTCAGCGACAAAGGTACTCTATTGTTTTCAAGCTGCGGATAAATCCCTTTTGAAGTTTGTTCTTCAATCCATTTTTCAATCTCCTCACAGCGTTTTGCAGCCCTTCGGTTGTCTGAAGCAGCACCTGTATACTCCTGACGCAAAGCAAGAACAAATCTTTCTTCTCCCACTCGACCTCCGTCAGAATACTTTTTAACAACCGGCTCCGAAGTCTTCATCTTCAAGGCACAGCTCAACGGCTTTTCCTCCAGATAATTCACCTTTACCCCACATTCCGCAAGTTGTGGGCACAAAGACAAAAAGCTTGCAGTTTCTTCAATCATTTTGCATCACCACTTTTACTTGTACTCATATTCTGCCTGAATATGCCAGTGCGGACAGCTGCCAATGTTATTCTCCGAAACAGCCGAAATACGTCTGCACTGCGACAGTTCAAACTCCTGCTTTGGAAGCTCACCAAAGAAAACAAGGTCTCCGAGACTTACCCGTTCAAGAAGATCGTGTTTGATTCTTACATCAAAGTTATCACGCTTGTAAACACCTTTTTCCGTATTTCTGAGCCTCTCCTTGTGATAAATCCAGGCAGGATACACACCCAGTTTTACAAAGCTCTCCTTCTTCTCATCAAGGGTAAATAATGTAACAACACCATTTTCACGCATATCTACACCCCCGCAAAAAGAATTCCGGTATTTCCGAGACGTTTCAGCACAATACGCCGAAGTTCCTTTTCAAATTCCTTGCTGTCCGAATATGTAACCGAATAACCATCTATGTTCTCGCTTTTCACAAAACCGGAATCCGATGATAAGTAGAGAAGCTCTGCGATTTCACAAACACAAAGCTTTACCTTCTCTTTTGTCTTCTCGTCATTATCAAAATTGCAGGAACAAAAAGTGTCAAGTTCTCTGAACGCACGACTTATATATCCCGAAAAAGATTCCTGACTGATTTTTCCCTTTTGCCCGGAATTAAACACATTGAAGTAAAACTCAAAGCTTACATCAAGCTTTTGCACCTTTACCACCGCTTTCTGCCTTAACCGACGTGCGACCCTTTTTCACCGTCTTTTCTGTTTTTTTCAAAAGTCCGACAACTCTCATCGCAAACCTCCGTCAATTACGCCTCAGCGTGATGCAGATAAATTCCGCTGACCTTGTTTTCGTAAACATCCGCAATACCGTATGAACGGTAGAAGAATTTCCACGCATCAGATACCTGATTTTCTTCAGGAGTAACAACCTTGCTTACAAGATGCTTCTGGTACTGAATTGCCGCTGACTTTTCAACAATCATAAAGTTAATATCAGCACCATTTTCAGCCTTGGCAAAATGACCTGCTGTTTCCCCGTCAGTAGAACCATCAAAAAGATTGATAGCGGTGAAGAATCTACTCTGCGGAACCTTGACAATCTGAGCAAAGGAATCCAGAACAGCCTTGGACTTTGTGGTATCGATATTCATTACACCATTATAGAGAGTGGGCGTAACAAAAAGGATTCTTGTTTCAGCGGATACTTCCGCCTCGTCCATAGCATTCTGAGCCGCAATGAGAGCATCAAGAGTTTCCGACGCATCAGTAATATTTTTTGAAACAACCGTAATCCCCTCTGTTCCCGCATACTGAGCAAAACGAAATGCATCTATTTCGGGAGCCGCCTTTGTTCTTACAAATTCTGCAGAAAGCTGTCCGAAAGCAACACCGGCTGTCTCCTCATCATCCATAGCATCAACAGTAAAGGAACGACCTCTTTCATAATTGAAAACAACCGTCTCATTTGTCAAAGTAACATCACCGCTGACATAACCGTTTTCACGACTGTAATCCGCAAGACCGTCCATTGTCATTTTGGGAATAATAATCTCATTTGCGTTTGCTCCCATTCTCACAAGACGATTGTTACCGTCAAGCACCGATGTCACCGACGCAACCTTATAAACCTCATCAAGCGTGTCAATATATCTTTTAAATTTTGAAATTGCATTAGCCATAAAAATACTTCCTTTCATTTTTCTTTTGCCTTTTTACAACAAGTCAAGACATTATTCATTTCTTGAAAGCCCCATAATTTCACGAACATCTCCGTTACTCAGGTTGCTTCCGAAACCGGAGGTAGATGCAACAACCGAAGGAACTCTGGTGTTTTCCGCAAACAAGTTTTCAGACCCTGCGGTTATAGATTCAAAAACCTCACCGTCGGACAAACCCTGATTTTCTTCCATTTCAAGGGCCTTTTCGAATAAGTCAAAAATACCTTGTCTGGTATAATCATTCAGGAATTCAGCATCACCCACAGCCTGGGAAAAACGTTTTTCAAGCTCTGTTCTTTTTCCTTCATTTTCATCCCTGAGCCTTCTTTCGTCAATAACTTTTTGCAGCTCTTCTATCTTGTCCTTCATATTTTCTGCTTCATACTGACTGTTCTTCAGGCTCTCGGTCTCGGCTTCAAGCTCACCAATTTTCCTTTTTGCCTCTTCAAGACCGGTTATTGCATCCTTAGCCTCACTTTTTGCTTTACCAATGTCCGAGGAGTTAATATCCAGTATTTTTTTCAGCTGTTCATCCGAAATACCTTCTACAATTCCTCTCAATTCATCTCTTGTCATAGCTACAACATCCTTTCCGAACCTTTACTTTGGTTCACGTGCCTTTCAGTTTTTTATCGCAGTTTCTTTCTGCACAAGGCTTCGTAGTTTAGCGTCATTGCGGACAAATATGTTAATTTAATTTTTTTCAGTACATAGGGAAACATTTTTCTTGGCAGTTTCCTCATCTTCGCCAAAATACCATGCCCGGAACTCCCACGGAGCCATTATTCCACAAGCTACCATCGCCTGTTTTTCTTCGAATTGGGTTTTTCTGTCAGCCGCAATGCTGTCATCAAATTCAAAGGAAATTCCGTAATCACCTTTGGGAGCAAGAGAATACAGCGTGCACCATACGTCCATAGCATATACCAGCTCCGTAAGAGCATTTTTCAAAGCCTTCTGATTGTCTGCAACAGTCGCATAACTTCTCTGTTTTGAAGCACGGACTTCTTCAGCAGTCTTTTCGGAATCACTTACCTCGGACAAGGTGCCATAAGCAAATCCGCAATTGAACTCAATTTGCCTGAAAATCCTATTCAGCCCCTTGGAAAGCTGTTCCTCCCTGATTTGCGGAGACCACTCCCGGAAGAAATCCATATCCTCCACATCCAGCGTTCTGTAAAGTCTTCTGTCAGGAAGCTTGGGCTTTCCGTCTCTGTCCCGTTTGAAAGCCATTGTGTTTGCAATAAGAGCCCTTTCTCCGCTTTCAAACTCCCAAAGGAATCTTTCATACTGACAATTTGCATCTTCAATCAGATTTACCGCATTGGCAAAGACCGATACACCCAAAGGCGATGATGTGTCTACCGTATTCGCAATAGCCGGTTTGAAATATCCAAAAAGCGGATGCAAAATATTGTTGAGTACGAGCTTTTCCGAAAGCTCCTTCCACTCTTCAACCTCCGAAAGACCAATGGGCTTGCCGATTGAATTTCGTGTATGACTGCAAAAAGCTCTGTTTGAAATTTCATATATTCCGTCTTTCAATTGATGTCCTTCAAAGCGGGTATAATATCTTCCGTTTTTCATTAGCGACTGTACAAAAACAGCACCTGATATTTTTCCTGCCGAATCGAAAGAGATTGGGAAAAAGCTGTCCGCCTGAATGAAGTCAACAAAAATTTTTCCTTTTGAAACATAAGGCTTCAAAACAAGCCCCCCTTTTGCACAACCGTATTCCACAGGAATACGTATATTTTCAATTACATTGCTGTAAATTCCGTTCAGGTACTCAGCACGGCTGCTTCCAGAAATAACCGATTTCATTTCTACGGTAATCAATCTTGCCATTTCAAAAGATATTGCCGCAGGAAGCTGCAACCCGCTCTTTTCTTCAAACATAGCAGACCAAAGCTCCACCGCATCATTCATTTCGTTTGAAACTGCAATGCCTTCCGGTATTGCTCTGCCTATAACACCTTTATCATACATACCCGATTTCACCCTTCCAAAAAAATCTTTAATATTTTCGAACATTTCAAACTCCTTTCACTTGTTTAAAGCAGTCTTTTCTGTGCAACTGTTGTACAGAAATACCTTATGTCATCCATTGCGTGATCAAATTCCTTCACCACCCTGTCCTCTTCCGATTGCTCATCCCAGGAATAAACACCAAACTCCCTGATTGCATCTTTACAACTTTTGTGAATCAACAGCTTACCGCTTTGCAGAAGTGTACCGGTAATTCTTATACCATTGAGCACATTATTGTCAGCCTTACGCACATTGAACTCCCCATGTCTGCGAATGGTTGCAATAAAACTGGCAGCAGACGGGTCGATGATAACCGCCTTTATGTCATAACCTCTCGCAAGCTCCACAAGCTTCATATAGTATTCCTCATCCGTAAGAAGCACCTTACTGTGCTTTCCCGAGTAATAACTTTCCCGAATTCTGAATGCACAGCAGTCGTCCAGTCTCCAAAGCCCCATACTGCAAGGATTGAGTGTCCCATAGTCAATAGAGATATAGTATTCCGCTGCACCTTTTTCTTCAGGTTGGTCATCAACCGTATGGACAGCTTCATCAAACATGGGATAAACAAGCCCCTCTGCACTGCACCATTCGCCTAAAATAAATCTTTTGTAGAAAACTCCTGTGTATTCCTGCTTCAGTTGTTTCACATACTGCTCATCCAGAAACGAGTTATCATCAATAAGAAATTCCATAAGAAAAAAATCAAGCTCATCCCGTCTGTCAATATAATTCACCTTGAACCAATGATTTGGATTATCAGGATTTGTTGTTCCGAAAAGCTTGGCCGAAGGCTCCGAAAGACGTGACAGCAGCATGCTGAAAAACTCCTCGGTGAACAACGTAACCTCATCACAATATGCCCCCTGGAGGGTCATTCCTCTTATTTTGCTTTCAGCACCTGCATCGTTGACACCCTCAAGATAAATTTTTCGTCCGTAAAGAGTTGCTTCCTTTTTGGATAATGAATACTTGAAGTTGTTACGTCCCGCAAGTCCCTCCAGGAGGTCGAGGCAATTTCTTTTTAATGTGGTAAGCGTCTTTGCCGTCATTAGATAACTTTTATCCTGAGGCATATTTCTAATCCAGATACACCACAGCACAAGACTTATCCAGGTTTTTCCCGACCTGACACTGCCGTGAAGAATATTAATTCTGCGAAGTCCATCATTTTTTGCAATCTGCATAAGAAGATTTTGTTTTTCCGTAAGCTTTCTGTATTTTCTCATCTTCTATCTCACATCCTCAAAATCATCGAATAATGTTGCCAGAGAGCCTTCCCCCTCAGTATCCTTTTCACCGGCACCGAATTTGTCAATGAGAGTACCCATAACAGAGGAAAGCTGATTAAGGGGAGCATTTGCAATCCGTTCAGGATTACCGATTTCATTGATTATTCTGTCAATCAGTCCGCAAATATCCTTCTTTCTTGCACGAATATATTCTGAAATAAGATTATCCTCATCAAATCCCTTCGGTTGCTCCGCCACAATGTCACCCCGTTTCGTTCAAGTCTTAATTCTATTTTATCACCGAGAAACGGAAAAAGCGGACAGCTTAACACTGTCCGCCCTCATCCCCATGTGCCTTCAAATATCTTTCGGCAATTTTTCTTACCCCGTCTTCGCTGTTGTATCCCCCTGTCATATAACTGACCTTTTTCCACGACATACACTTCACATATCTGTAATAAAAAATCTGCCTGGTAAGGCTGTCATCAACAGAATCAAGAAATTTATCAATCCGCTTTTTCAGCGCAGTACACCTTCGAATTTTTTCAACAATAACCTTTTCCTGTCTTTTAATCTCCTCTTCATCGTGAAAAAGAAAAGCTCCGTCTCCTCTTTTTTTTATTTTAAGATTAACAAGCTCCTCTGTGTCATGCATAATTTCACGGTTAAGATAATAGCACTGCATAAGTTCTTTTTTTGTCATCAATTATCACCTTTCATAATAAGTTTTTTTGCAAATACATGAACAAAAGCTTCTTCCAAATACATCAAGAATTTTGTTTTCCCCAAGACCCTTTCCGCAACAAAAACAAAAGATTTTCTCATTTTTTCCCAAAGAGCCGAACTTCTCAGTCTCAAGAATATCAGGATGAGTAATTCTCACAGATTCACCTCCACACTTGTTTCCTTTAAGAAACTTTTCAACTAAAAAAAATAGACATAATCATTCTCTTATCAAGCTCAAGAGCATCAGAAATCAACCGAATTTCCAGAAGAGTAAATTCCACCTTGCCGCTTAACTTTTTTCTCAACCGAAAGGAGTCGCAGCCAATCATTCCCGCAAGTTTTCTGCAGGAAATTCTTTTCTTTCTCATTTCATATTGCAACCTCCAAAGATTCAAATTACACACCTCCCCATTTCCATTCGCAGTTATGATATTACCATTTTTTTCCATTCTTGTCAATACCAAACTAACATTTTTTTACTTTTTTGTCAAAACAAGTTGCATTTTAAAAAGGAATGTGCTATACTTAACAAGAACAAATGTATCTACAAAAACAAATTTCAAAACATTTTGAGCAATTTGCCGATACTTCAGAACACCACAAAAATGAAAGGAAGAAAAAAATGCTTGTCAACATTCAGCAAAGACGAAAAGAACTGGGACTGACCCTTGAAGAGGTAGGAAAATTAGTCGGAGTAGGGAAAAGCACCGTAAAAAAATGGGAAAGCGGATACATAAAGAATATGCGCCGTGACAAGATAATACTCCTTGCCCGTGCCCTTCAAATATCACCTCTTGATATACTGGATTCAACAGATGGAACCACGAACTTTCAAATTGTTGAATATATTTCAAAATCCATTACCGACGACTACAAAAGCTTTCAAAAGGAATTTTTTGAAACAGAAATAAATGAAAATACTCTTATTTACCAAAGAGAAAACCAAGCAATATTACTCAAGCTGTCATCAGACCAGCTTGAGAAAATTATAGAAATTTTTTCTGAGTTGTGAAAAGCAAAGCACATCCGACGCAAAAAGCATACGAATGTGCTTAAATTCTATTTAAATATACTTCGGAAGATAATCTCCATGAGCATCAATGAGTTCGTCGACCATCTTTTTGATAGTGTCTATATCCAGCTCGCTGCCTGTATGAGGATCAAGCATTGCAGCCTGATAGATATGTTCCTTTTTCCTTGTTCTTGCAGCTTCAATTGTAAGCAACTGAACATTTATGTTCGTCATATTCATTGCTGCACACTGTACAGGCAGTTTTCCAACATAACATGGATGTATTCCCTGTCCGTCCACAAGACACGGAACCTCAACACAAGCTTCTTCCGGGAAGTCCGAAATCAAATGTCCCTTGTTCAATACATTTCCGCCTATCTTGTAGGGTATATCCTCTACTATGCTCTGTATTATGCCTGATGCATACTCACGGCTGCGTTCATGCTCCTTTACGCCGTTTTCAAGCATTTCACGATATTCCTTTTTCCATTCTTCAATCTGATTCACACAACGTCTCGGGTATTCATCAAGAGGAATATTATATTTTTCAATAAGATGAGGATATTTGCTCTTTATGTAAAAATAGTTGTATTCTGCATTATGCTCACTTGACTCGGTACAGTAATAACCAAAATTCTTTATGTATTCCATACGTACCTTGTCAGTTTTTTCAGGGTCATTGATATAAGCATCAACCTTTGACCGTATTTCGGGATAAAGGTCATTTCCGTATTGGTCCTTGATTTCCAACAGCCATGCCATATGGTTTATACCGGCGATAAGCTCTTTTCTTCCCTCAAGCTTGTCTTCCATTCCAAGAGCCTCAAGCAGGTGATTTGAACAAACCTGAACGCTGTGACAAAGACCGATAGTATTGACGCCTGTATATCTCTGAATATATCCCGTAAGCATCGACATAGGATTTGTGTAGTTCATAAACAACGCATCAGGACACACCTCTTCCATATCCCTCGCAAAATCCTCCATAACAGGGATTGTACGAAGAGCACGCATAATTCCGCCTATGCCGAGAGTATCGCCGATTGTCTGCTGCAGACCGTATTTTTTCGGAATTTCAAAGTCAATAACCGTACAAGGCTCGTACCCTCCGACCTGAATTGCATTAATCACAAAATCAGCATCCTTCAAAGCTGCCTTGCGGTTTTCAACACCCACATAGCATTCGATTGTACCTTTTCCGTTTTTCGCCTTTTTCATCGCTTCAAGAATTATGCGGCTTTCTTCTATTCGCTGTGCATCTATGTCATAAAGAGCAAAAACGCAGTCACGAAGTGAATCAATACACAAACAGTCACCGTATACGTTTCGTGCAAAAACAGTGCTTCCCGCACCCATAAATGTTATTTTCATAAAAAGAACCCCCTTTTTTCTCAGTATACATTGACACAGCCTGTATTGAAATGGTATAATGTTTTTATTATTTGTCATTTTGTTGTATTTTGAAAGAGGTAATCAGTTATGCATCACATAGAAATAATTACAGACGAAGGCTATTCCGGCTTGAATCCCGTTCAATTCGGCTTTGAAGACTGTAAGCGTTCTCATGCTTTCGGTCCCGCTGTACGCACTTACTGGCTTTTTCATTTTGTTGTATCAGGCTTTGGTTTTTTTGAAAGGAACAACCAAGCTTACCACATAGGTCCCGGTGAAATGTTTGTTATTCCGCCCTTTGAGGAGACGTATTATGAAGCGGATTCAGAAAATCCCTGGTCTTATATCTGGATAGGTTTTACTACACACTCACCTCTGCCGATTGTACTTCCCGACACCATTCGTTGTCCTGAAGCATTGAAAATATTCAACAATATGAAAAAATGCCGCGAAATGGATAACGGAAAAAGTGCCTTTCTTTCGGGGAAATTGTGGGAACTTTTTAGTTTCTTTCTGGAGCAGGAATCTCCAAGCGAAAACTATATCGAAAAGGCTTTGGATTGTATACACTCAGAATATATGACCTCTCTGACCATTGATGGTCTTGCACAGCGTCTCAATCTCGACAGGTCGTATTTTTCCACCTTGTTCAAACAGACAATGGGGATTTCACCAAAACAATACCTATTGAATTATCGTATGAATATAGCGGCTTCGCTCATTCTTGACAACAAAAAAAGCATATCCGTCACTGCTGCGTCTGTCGGATATGCTGATATATTCAATTTTTCAAAAATGTTCAAGCGTCACTTTGGTATGTCCCCCACAAGATACGCTGAAGCACATGGGAAATAAGCCTTTACATTATATTTTCTCAAAAAGAAAATGTTGCTGCATTTCCGTTGAAGCTCCACCCCGTCAAGTCATCACAAGTATCCTTGAAGCTTTGAAGCATTTGGGGATTTGCTGAGAAATCAACTGTATAAACTGCCGTCATATCATCAGCCTGCACCGTTTGATACTGCGGGTTGAAGCCTGTTATCCACCAATGAGGCTCCGTGGCATAATAATTCACCACCGTACCATAGGTATTGTGTCTCAAATTCAGTGCCATAGGAAATGCAAGTGCTCTGTCTGCCTTCCAGTGTGGACCTCCGCCGTAATATATTCCCATTTCCGCTCCGGCGCCAAGGTTGATATAATCCCCCTTCCAAGCCCAGAAAATATAGTCTTCGCCTTCATGTTCAAAGGGGAATTTTGCAACATCCATAGTTGTCCCCGTGAAATCTGTACCTATGTAAAAAGCAATGTCATACAGGTCGTTGTACCCGAAAAACCTCTGCCATGTATCCTGTCGCATATGGTATGTGCCGAGACTTTCATTCTTCTGTGCCCCAAGGGATGCATGCAGGAATGTATCAAGGTCTCCGCTTCTTGTCATATCCTTCCAGATATTCACCGCATCCATACAAGCATCCTTGATTGGCTTGTCTCCCTTCAGTATGCTTTCAAAATAATAGCTGTCAAAGGTATATGTACTTACACCGTTTTCCGTTGTGTAAGTACAGGATGTGAGAAAAATACTTCCAACCAAAAGACATACAACAAGTACATATTTATTTTTCATTACTGTTTCTCCTCTTTTCTCAAAATCTCAGGTCGTCAAAGCCTAAGTCCTTTGCAATACGTTCATATTCCTCAAATCTATAACATAAATTCTTTGCATCATGAGTATCTCCCGAAAGAACAACCCTTCCGCCCTTCTCTTTTATGTATCTAAGAAACTGTATTTCCGGATAGGCTTCAGTTCGATAGCCTCTGGACAATGCTCCCGTATTTATTTCAAAGGGCTTACCAAAAGGCAAAAGCTTGTCTATCGCTGCCTTTGCCGCCTCAACATACCGGGGATTTGATGTATCAAAAAGCTTGTTTCCTTCATTGAACTTCGTAACAAGGTCAAAATGTCCGATTATGTCCGCGTTGGTTTTTTGAAGAACGTTGCCCACAAGACTGAAATATTCTGTTGTATAAGCAAGAAAATTCCCACTGAAAAACTCTTTTATATCCGATACCATTTCTTTTTCTGTATTGTCAATCGCACAAAAATGTCCACCCGCTTTTACATAATGAACCGAGCCGATAAGGTAGTCTGTTTCAATATTTGGAGCATCAGAGAAATAATCCATTTCAAGTCCGCATAATATTTCTATTTTCCCTTTGTACTTTTCTTTCAGCTCTGCAATGTCTTCTGCATAACGCACAGTATCT
>SVKC01000044.1 GCA_015068655.1 Oscillospiraceae bacterium | reverse complement strand
TAAAGATTTTTTCTTCAGGAACATTGTGCATACAAACAGGAATTCTCAGGATTGAGCAAAGTGTAATGAGGTCTGCTCCAATGTGACCGTAGCTGATTGCACCATGATTTGCACCCCAATTGTTCATTACGTCATAAGCGGTCTTGAATGCACCTTCACCGGTTACTCTGGGAGCGAACCATGTGCAGGGCCATGTGTAGTCTGTTCTTGCCCAGAGCTTGTCTGAAACTTCGTCAGGAAGGTTGATTGTCCAACCTTCTGCAATCTGGAGAACGGGACCGAGCCCTTTCACAAGATTAAGTCTAATCATTGTTGCGGGCATTTCAGCCTTTGTAAGGAATCTTGAAGAATAACCGCCACCACGGAAGTAGCCGAGGTCAGCCATGTTCCATGTGGTGTTAGCCATAACTGCATTACAGTCATCTTCTGTCATATTATACCATTCTTTCATAACTCCGTTGCCGTTTTCGTCCTTAACAGCACCATTAGCATCAAGACAGCAAGCACCTGAGTTGATGAGATGAATGAAGCCGTCAGCTTCTTTTGCTTTGCCTTCAATGTCATAGCCTGTTGCCTTTTTGACAGCATCGCCACTCCAGTATGTCCTGACATCTGCAAACATTTGTGCTCTGTTTGTAAGGAGCTTGCCGAAGAGCATACCCATACCGTTGAGAACGTCGTTTTCTGTTGCAAGGATATAGGGTTCTCTTGCACCATTCCAGTCAAAGGAAGTGTTGAGCATTGCTTCGGGGAAGTCACAGTTGGGATAGAAGTCTGTCCACTGTCTCTGACCTTGGAAGCCTGCAGCGATTGCATTGTGACCAACCATTTCTTCTTCACAGCCTTCGGGAAGGTTCTGGTTGCCGTTCATAAGGTCTTTGATAATGCACATCATCTTTACAACAAATTCAAACTGTTCTTCTTTCACTTCAGGTGATTTCTGGAGTTCTTCGGGGTTTTTGTCAAAGCCGATAATGCATTTCTCTTTTGCCCACTTGAGAGCCTTTTCGTATTCAGCCTTGTCATAGATTTCTTCTGTCATTCGTCTGATGATTTCAACCTCGTCAACAGACTCAACTCTCATACCGAAGTATTCTTCCATCATTGCTGTGTCGATAATAGAACCGCCGATACCCATACAGATTGAACCAATCTGGAGGTATGACTTTCCTCTCATTGTAGCAGCAGCAACAGCCGCACGTCCAAAACGGAGAAGCTTTTCTGCAACGTCTGCAGGAATCTTGTCTGATTCATCAGCATTCTGAACGTCATGACCATAAATACCGAATGCAGGAAGTCCCTTTTGTGCGTGTGATGCCAGAACAGCAGCCAGATATACAGCACCGGGTCTTTCTGTACCGTTGAAGCCCCAAACACCCTTGATTGTCATGGGGTCCATATCCATTGTTTCTGAGCCGTAGCACCAGCAGGGAGTAACGGTAAGTGTAATGTCAACGCCTGCCTTTTTGAACTTGTCAGCACAAGCAGCAGCTTCGCCAACACGACCGATGGTTGTGTCGGCAATAATAACCTTAACGGGTTCACCGTTTGAATACTTGAGGTTCTCTTCAAATAATTTTGCAGCAGCCTTTGCCATATTCATTGTCTGATCTTCAAGTGATTCACGTACCTTCAATACGCCGCGACGTCCGTCAATGGTAGGACGGATACCGATTACGGGATAATCTCCCACAAGTCTGTTTTTTGCCATAATAAATTCCTCCTAATATATGTAAATTAGAAATTTGTTTCTATAATATAATTATATACTTGCATTATATGAAATACTTGTGCTATAATAGAAAAAAATATAACAATATTCAGGTTTTGGTGATGACTATGATTTACAACGAGCTGAAGCAACGTGGAACGGCAGATTTCCCCATAGAATACCATTATATCGACAAAAACCATACCCGTTATGAGATGTCAACTCATTGGCATTCAGAAATGGAAATTATAAGAATTTTACGGGGAAAATTGAAAATACGGCTGAACAACAGAGAGTATATTGCGAAAGAGGGGGATATTATTTTTGTGAATCCCGAAACGGTTCACGGGGCAAGCCCGGATAATTGTGTGTATGAATGCGTTATATTTCACATTGACTTTCTTGACACAAGCACAAACAGCTGTAAATTTTTTGTCGAAAGTGTTCTCAACCGTGAGTTTGTAATCAAAGAGTATAACATATATGAAGAAAATGATTTTTTATATTCCGTAAATGCAGTTTTTGAAGCAATGAAGCACAAATCTTCGGGCTACAAGTTTAGGGTTATAGGTGCTCTTTATGCAATGCTTGGCATTATTGTTGACAATCATTTTTACAGTACGGTTACTGGCGATACGGAGATTTCAGACAGCAAAAATATTCCCAAGCTAAAAAAAGTTCTGAGCTTTCTCAGGGATAATTATGAACAGCAGCTTTCACTTACTGATATGTCAGAGGCGGCAGAAATGTCACCGAAATATTTTTGCTATTTTTTTAAGGAAAAAACGGGAAAGACTCCTGTGGAATATTTGAATGGTTATCGAATAGAGAGGGCATCTCAAAAGCTTTTAAGCTCGGATAGAAGTGTGACTGAAATTGCTTATTCCTGCGGTTTTAATGATTTAAGTTATTTCATCAAAACTTTCAAGACCCACAAGGGAATCTCCCCTGCGAAGTTCCGCAAAACAGAACATTGATAAAAAATTTATACCCTCAAAAGTGAGTATCTTTTGAGGGTATATTTGATAACTTGTTATTTTATTATTTCTACCTTTTGTTCATCGTTGTACCAGACTACCTTTGCGTTCAGTGATTCGGCAATAAAACGAAGAGGTGCAAAGGTTCGGTTGTTTTCAATATAGGCGGGAGCGTCGAGGGTGACAGGTTTTCCGTTTAAATAAGCATTTGCGTCACCAATTCGAATAATAATTTCTGTTGAATCTTTTGTAATTCTTACAACATCGGGAAAGTCCTCAGTCCAGAATACATTTGCTCCAAGAGCCTCTGCAATGAATCTTGCAGGAAACATTGTTCTGTTGTTGAAAAGAACAGGTGCAACATCATTTGTTTTTGTTTCACCGAATACAGTTGCTTCTTTTTTTCCTATTGTCATAAAAATGGAATTATTGATCTCGGTTTCAGCTTGTTGTTTGTCTTCCGTGTCAGGCTGAGGGTCAGGTGTTGTTGCCGGCTTTGGCGGTGTTATTGAAGCTGACGAAGAACCTGTGCCGGACGAATATATTTTTTTGTCGGACTGAATTTTTATACCGCCGTTTTGAACCTTTATGTCAACGTTGTTGAGCTCAACATCAAATATGTTTTCCGGCTCGTATGCCAGATTAATAAAGGCTGTTCCGCTTTTTGAGTTGTTGCGAACCTTGAAGGTCAGCACAGCCAGAGTTCCGTCATCTGTGAAATTTGTATGTGCTGCACTTGTCCAAAGCATAACATACGGATATGCATCTGTTGTCTGACTGAAGAAACCGCCTTCGAGCAGCTTTTTGTCCTTACAGGAAACAAGCTCAAGCTTTTCACGGTCATATTCAACATCAAAATGCATTGCAAGAATTCCTGTATTGTTTTCAAGCTTAACAGCAATTTCTACGGTGTCACCGGGCTTTGCAGTTTTCGTTTCAACAACTACATTGAAGTCAGTTTCATCTGCAAAAACGGCAGTTGAAAGCACAAAAAGGAAAACAGTAATCAAAATTATATAACGTTTCATTTTATCCTCCGAAAAAGGCTACAGCAAGCTAAAAGAATGCTGTAGCCTGAAACTAATTTAATATTACGGTCTGTACGTCACAGACAGGAACGGGATTTGCGTATCCTTCCCACCACATAACTTTTGCAAAAGAAGCAGAACTGTTTGTTTCTGTTGCGTTTATTTCAGTGGCAGCTGGATATGACTTGAGAGAAAGCAATCTTTCTGAACTATCATAAAAGGCAGTAACTACAATTCCTGACACTTCATGCTCTGATGAAAGAGAAATTGTGTTGCCGTTGAGATTAACGTCCAGCTTGTTCTCTGAGGTGACAGTTACCTTGCCGCTTGAATATTCAAGGTTCAGCGGTTCTTTGTTTGCGTTGAAGTTAACGCTCTTCCCATCGGTATAAGTTCCGTATATGCCTTTGTAAAAGTCAACGTTAATCGGATATGTGCCGGAAGTCTCTGTGAGAACCCTGAAGGTAAGTGTTGCCAGTGTGCCGTTAAAATCGCAACCGCCTATGTTATAATTATTCCATGTAAAATTGTACGGAACAACAGCCAGTGATTCTGCGGTTGTGCATATAGCAGAAAAATTTGTGTTTCTTGAAACACCCACAAGATCCAATGCCTTTGAATCATAGTCGATTTCAATACTTAAATCTGCGAAATCCGTATTTCCTGTAAGGGTGATATAGACTTCAAACTTCTCACCCGTTTTTGCGGTTGCAGATGAGACTGCAACCGTGGGTGCTTCTTCGGCACAAACCGGTAATACAAGCATACTGACAGAAATAATAAACAAAAGCAATGAAGTAAGTCGCTTGCTCATTTAATGTACCTCCGAATTAGTAAAGTTTAACGTTCCAGCCGGCAAGATAACGGAGAAGGTTTATTGTATCGTTGCTGTCAACTGCGTCATCGCCATTGGTATCAAAAGCTTCTTCAACAACTTCTGTCAAATTCCAGCCGGCAAGACAGCGGAGAAGAAGAGTAGCATCTTTTTCGTTGATTTTGCCGTCATCGTTGATATCACCGGGGGTGTGGCGTGATACTGAAATTGCACCGTTTGTATATTTGAGTGAAACAGGTGCAAAGTTTTCATCGTAGTTTGCATCGTCGCCGTCAACGTAATCTCCATTTACACCTTTATAGTAGTCAATTGTTATGGGATAGTCTCCGCTTGGGGCATTTTCACTTATTTCAAATGTGAGTGTTACCAGTTCTCCATTGAAAGTGTTGTTTTTAACACTGTTCCAGCTCATATTGAACGGTTGTGTTTCAAGAACTTCAGCAGCCGTAAAGGTCGCGCCTGTTTCTGTATTTTCGGAAACGCCAACCAAAGTCAGTGCTGTTGAATCATAACCAATTTCAATTGCAAGATTAGAAAATCCGGGGTTGTTTGAAAGAGAAACGGTTACGTCAACAGTTTTTCCTTCTCTGGATTTTACGCTGCTTACAGTGAGTTCAGCGGGCTGGAGTGGTTTTGTATTTACAACAACAGTACATTCTGCTGTAAAGCTGCCGTCTTCTGTTGTTACAGTGATTATGGCAGTTCCTGCTGAAATAGCGGTTACGACACCATTCTCGTCCACTGTTGCAACTTCTTCATCAGAAGATGTCCAGAATACATTTTTGTTATCAGCGTCTTCGGGAGATACGGTTGCTACAAGTGCTGAGGTATTGCCTGTATACAAAGTAATTTCCTTTGAATTTATGCTAACACCGGTCACGGGAACAGGATCGGGGGTAATTGCTGTTACAGTAACTGTACAGCTTGCAACAAATGAGCCGTCTGATGTTTCGGCGGTGATTGTAGCAGTTCCTTCGGAAACAGCGATAACATTACCTTCTCCGTCAACTGCTGCAATTTCTTCATCGGAGGAAGACCAGAGAACATTCTTTTCTGTTGCATCCTCGGGTGAAACTGTTGCAATAAGTGTTGCTGTATCGCCTTCAATGAGAGAAACAGAGTCTGTATTGAGCGTAATGCCTTCTACGGGAACATAAACTGAAACCAGACATTCAGCGGTAAATCCGCCTTCTTCTGTGGTAACGGTGATTATTGCTATTCCACCGGAAATGGCAGTTACTATACCGTTTTCGTCAACAGTTGCAACTGTTTCGTCAGATGATGACCAGTAAACGTTTTTGTTGGATGCATCTTCGGGTTCAACTGTTGCAAAAAGTTCAGAGGTTTCATTTTTTTGCAAAGTAATATCAGTATAATTCAAATATATGCCTGTTGTGGGAACAGGGTCGGGTTCGGGTGATACTACCGAAACAACACATTCTGCATATAATTCAGGATTACTAGCTATTGTTGCGGTGATGGTTGCTGTTCCTTCTGATACTGCTGTAACAATGCCTTCTTCGTCAACTGTTGCGACATCGGCATTTGATGTAGTCCAGTGAATTTCTGTATCTGTTGTATCTTCGGGAGAAACTGTCGCAACAAGCTTGGATGTATTTCCCTCGGTCAAGTCAAGCTTATTAACGTGGAGCTTGATTTCTGTTGCAGGGACAAGAACATCAACTGTGCATTCAGCGGTGAATCCACCATCCTCTGTGGTGGCTGTAATGATTGCCTGACCGGCAGAGTGGGTTGTTACCATACCGTTTTCATCAACAGTTGCAACTGATTCGTTTGACGATGTCCAATTTATTTTTTTGTTTGTAGCGTCAGAAGGTTCAATTGTTGCAACAAGGGCAAAAGTGTCTCCTTTTGAAGCCGGAATGGTTGTTTCTTCAAGAACAATTCCTGTAACAGGAATTATTACAGGTTCCGGCTTGGGAACTGTAACGGTGTATTCTGCTGTATAGCTACCGTCAACAGTTTCTACAGTAATTACGGCTGTGCCGGCTGAAATTGCCTGAATTTCGTTGTTATATCCAATGAGTGCCACGATGTTTTCGTCCGATGATGACCAGAGAAGTTCTTTGTTTGTTGCATCTTCGGGATAAACTGTAGGCGCAACAGCTGTTATGCTACCGATGTCGAGAGTCAGTTCTGAAAGCGGGAAGCTTACACCGGTTACCGGAACATAAACAGAAATAAGACATTCAGCCACGAACTCACCGTCTTCGGTTGTTGCGGTGATTATAGCAGGACCTCCGGCAACAGCTGTTACAGTACCATTTTCGTCAACTGTTGCAACCTCTTCGCTTGATGATGCCCAGAAAACGTTTTTGTTTGTAGCATCTTCCGGTTCAACAGTTGCAGTAAGTGTGATAGTTTCACCTTTTTGCATTAAGTGGTCTGTTATATCAAGAGTTACATTTGTAACCGGAATATATACAGGTTGGGGGTCTGTTACCGTTACGGTACAAACAGCAGAGTATTCTTCGCCGTCTGTTGAAACGGTAATATCAGCAGTTCCCTCTGAGACAGCAGTTACCATACCGCTTTCGTCAACTGTTGCAACATCTTCGTTTGAAGATGTCCAGAATACATTTTTATTTGTAGCATCTTCCGGGGAAACTGTTGCAACAAGAACAGAACTCTGACCGGTTTCCAAATATAGCTCTGTGGGGTCAACGGATATTCCTTGTGTGGGAACATAAACCGAAACAAAGCACTCAGCGTAAATTTTTTCGTTTGCTTGTGATTTGGCTGTTATTACAGCAGAGCCTCCGGCAAGAGCTGTAACAGTTCCGTTTTCGTCGACTGTTGCAGCATCTTCGTTTGAAGAACTCCATATCAGGTCTGAAACAGTCATTTCAGCGGGTTCTGTGGTTACTTTAAAAGTATATGTGCTGTCTTTTTCCAAAGAAAGGTCCGTTGTATCAAGAATGAGATCGGGACGACCGTAGTGTATGGTTGCGGAGTCAAGTGCTGTGTTGTATGTACCTATAGCAATGCTTTCCCAAAGAGCAGGACTACCTTCGTAATAAATGTCCGACAAAGCATCAGCTGTATAAAAGGCATTGTTGCATATTTCTGTTACTGTGTCAGGAATATGTACTGTTGAAAGCAAGCTATGTGCGGTAAGTGTTTTGGAACCAATGGAAGTAATTCCGTTTTCTATTTTTGCGTTAACAATTACTGAACGGTAAGCAGCCCAAGGAAGTGCACTTGAAGCACTATAATTATTCATGACACCCTCGCCTTGGAATGTAAGTTCATTTTCATCGTAAAGAATCCAACCTACCGATGTACCGCAAGAACCTGCGGAGGTGATTTTGCGTGAGGTGTCATATGGCATAACAATTGCACTGCTTAAAGCGGTGTTGTTTGATTTTATTGAAATATCTTCCCATGCGGTACCGTTGTAAAGTACTGCACCGAGAGAAGTACAGTCTAAAAATGCTGAATCTTCAACACTTTTTATTGTTGAAGGAAAATAAACATATTTTAGGTTGGAGAATTTTCCAAATAGTTTTTTACCAATATTTGTTATACCTTCTGTAATAGAAACAGTATTAATTTGCGAAAGATATGATGACCAAGGAAGCTTGGATGTGGCAGCGTAATCCAATGTGTTGCCGCTACCGTTTATTTCAAGAGTGTTATCCTCGTACAGTACCCATCCCGCTTTTGTGCCGCAGACGCCTGCAGCAATATAATCTCTTGTGGAATCTACATAAACAACACAAGCATTTACGAAGGGGTCGTTGCCGTCTTCAATAGCAATTTGTGCAAACTGTTCGGGTGTTCCGTTGTAATATATTACGGAAAGTGCAGAACAGCTGGTAAATGCATTTGCTGCAATGGTTTTAACACTCAAGGGCAACGTGATAGTGCTTAAGCCTGTTGAACCGTAAAAGTTTTTGGCACCAATTGCTGTTATACCATCTTCAATGATGAGTGCGGTAATGTCTGCACGTTTGTTTGCCCATGGCTGATGACTTGAAGACGTGTAATCGTCTATACTTCCTGTGCCATAAATAGCAAGCTCTCCATTGTTGTAAAGAAGCCAGTTTGCACTTGTTCCGCAACTTTGAGGATAGGCAGTAAGTGCATAGTGCAGGGTTGCATTTGCGAGCTCATCATTGGATGTTCCTATTGACATAGAGTACCAGTCGTTGTATGTTCCTTTGAAGTATATCTCATTAAGATTGGTACAACCATTGAAGGAAAACTCTCCAATCGAGGTAACTTTGCTAGGGATAATAATGCTTTCAAGCTCTGTACATTCATAAAAAACGTATATGCCAATAGAAGTCAGACTATCGGGGAGTTTAACGGTTTCAAGTTTACTTAGTCCGATAAAGTTTTTACTTCCGATACCTGTTATACCTTCTTTGACGGTAACCTTGGTAATTTTGTCTTTATAACCAATCCAGGGAACTTTATTAGATGCGGCATAACTATCCGTAGCACCTGTTCCGCTGATTATCAGCTCTCCGTTTTCAGTTATTTCCCAGGTTGCGTTGTTGCCGCAACTGTTTGAAGTTGCAGCAAAAGTGAATGAGGGAATGACTGACATAACAAAAATAAGAGAGAGCAGCAACGAAAATATTCTTTTTTTCATTTTATTTTGCTCCTGTCTGCCGCACAAGTACAAAGATAATTTGCGGCTGAATAATATTTTTAAGAATGTATACATATTTTTGATGCCCGTGAAGGGCAAAACGAAAACATTTCACCTCTTTTTCTACAATAATTATATGTAATACATTTGTTTTTTCCATATATTATATCACATAAAAGATATAGAAGTAAATAGTTTTTTTAATTTATCGTATATTTTTTGCAAGAAAAAAACCGCCCTGTTCTGAGGGCGGCTCAGGGTTATAGATATTTGGTTACTTCCTTGACAAGTCCAAGTACTGAAACCCGTGCTGTTTCTGATTTTTCAAAGCGTCTTGCCGGATAATAAGGATTGATTGATTCAAGCTCCAGCCATCCGCTTCCGTAGTTGAGCTTTTTCACGAAGGCTTCCTCACCGTCCACAAGAACAACGGCAATTGCTCCGTTGTCAACAGAGGATTGAAGTCTCACAAGAATCTGACTTCCGTCGTCTATGAGCGGAGACATACTGTCGCCTGAAACGTTTACACGAATATATTTTTCAGGATTTGCACCATAGGGGAGGAAGGTGGGAACAAAATCCTCGGGAGTGGTGTCCGCCAGCCTACCGAAGCCTGCCGAAACGCTGTTGTATACAGGTATTTGAAAAACGTTGTCGTTGTTTTCCTGTGGAGTATTGAAATCGAGATTTGGATTGTCGGTACGTCCCAGAAGATAATCAGAAGAAACATCCAGAAGCTCCGTAAGGTTCATTACAACACTGACAAGAGGTTCTTGCTTGTTGTTTTCATATTTTGAAAGAGTTCCTTTGCTCATACCGCCATCAAAGCGACGGTTATATCTGGCTGCAAGCTCTTCAAGTGTATAGTTTTTCGCTTTTCTGCATTCTTTTAATTTATCTCCGAAATTGTACATTTGTACACACCTTTCTGAAAAAGTTTCGTTTTTACAAATAAATAATAACACATTCTTTTTGAAAATGCAAGAAAAAGTTTCGAATTTGTAAAAATTTTTTTAAAAAGTTATTGACAACGAAACAAAAATGTGTTATCATCAAGAAAAGTTAAGAAAATCGAAACATAAAAGCGTAAGCGCTTTAAGAAGAAAGGATGTTTGGTTATGACAAAATCAAAAATTAGATTTAATAAAAAGAAGTTCTTCAAGTTTATGTTTGTTGTTACGAGCTTTATTGTAAGTATTGTTGCCGGAAACGGAGATGTTACGGGAGCATTGGTTCTTGCAATGCTTATTTAAGGTTTTGTTTAGGGTGCAGATGTTTGATATACTCGGTATATTCGCCGGTGCTCATGGGATAAATGAAGGGGTATTCCTTTGAAAGCTTTTTGAGGATAAGAAGGGTTTTATCTTCCGAATTTATATCAATGACAATAAGCTTTTTGGGAAAAAGGGACATGTTTTTGGTGGTATTTATTTGCCAGACAAGGGAACGTATTATGCCTTCGATGCTGTCCTCGCAGTTTCTTACGGTGAGTACTGAATGAAAATCTGAAATACTTGTTGAATTGACGGAGTCCTTTTTTGTATAACAAAAGAAGTACAGAGTTGATATTATACAAAAAATTATTGCAAGAACAAAGAAATATTCCACAAGGAATCCCTCCTCAAAATGAAACGCTGATTTATTATATGTGTGGAAAATTTTTTTGTTACGTAAACGTTATATATGTCTTTTGAAACTTCTCAAATGCTTTGTAGGTAGGTGAGAAGTTTTTTTTGTTGTTTAATTATTGATTTCAAATTATTTTTGTGATAGAATGTAGACAGTAATATGGGAAATACAGGGAGGAAGCAATGTGACAACATTGATTTTGATAAGACATGGTGAAAGTGAGGCAAATCACCAAGGTTATTTTGCGGGGCAGATTGACCCTGATTTGCAGTCAAAAGGGCTCAAACAGGCTGAGCTGACAGGGAAATATATTGTTAAAAATTACAAAGTTGACAAAATATATTCAAGTGATTTGAAGCGTGCTTACAACACGGCAAAGTGTCTTGCGGAATTGCTGGATATGGAAGTTGTAAAGGACAAAAATCTTCGGGAAATTTATGCGGGGAAATGGGAAGGTATGAAATTTGATGATTTGGTTGCAGTGTATCCAAAAGAATATAGTCTGTGGAGGAATCATATCGGTCGTTCGAGTTGTGTAGGCGGAGAAAATGTTAAGCAGTTGGGTGACAGAATAATGAACGCACTCACGAAAATTGCCAAAGAGAATGACGGAAAAACCGTAGCAATAGCTACTCATGCTACTCCTATACGGGTTGCGCAAAGCATTATTGAAAGCGGTGCCCTTGATGAAATGGAGAATATTCCCTGGGTATCAAATGCATCCGTAACTGTTATCGAATATAACCGGGGTACTTGGAGAGTTGTTGCAGCAAGTATAGATAAACATTTGGCTGAACTGAAGACGGTTCTTCCCACGAACGTATAGAAAAAAATGATTTTACGGAGGAAAGAAAAATGGATTTTACACCATTAAAGGATTTTATGGACAGACTTACGGCATGGAGAATGCCGGGAAACAGTGTTTGTGTATATTACAAAAACGAAGAGGTTTTCCGTTACAGCAGTGGTTATGCCGATGTGGAAACAAAGGAGCCTATGGATTGCGGCAAATATATTAACATATATTCCTGCACAAAGCCCTCGACAGTTGTGGCTGCTCTTCAGTTGTATGAAAAAGGGTATTTTCTTCTTGACGACCCCCTTTCAGAATACATTCCTGAATTTCGTGAAATGTATATCAAAGGTGCTGACGGAGAACTTGTGAAGGTGAATAATCCCATTACTTTGCGTCATTTGTTTACTATGACAGCAGGACTTACTTACAATATGAATACCGACGGAATGAAGAAGGCGCGGGAGGTTACGAACGGAGATATGGATACCGTCAAGGTCGCTGCGTGTCTTGCGGACGACCCGTTGATATTTGAACCGGGAACGCATTGGAATTACAGCCTTTGTCATGATGTTTTGGGGGCTGTTGTTGAGGTTATATCAGGAAAACCCTTTTCGGAATATGTAAAGGAGAATGTTTTTGAGCCTTGTGGCATAACGAAAGCTTCTTACCACCTTACACCTGAAATTGAAAAAAAACTTGCAACACAGTACAGCTTTGATATGAGTGCGGAAAATGATATTGTTTCAGCACAACAGGGAAAGAAAAAGGTTGGACACGGAGGCTTGAAGAAGCTATCACCGCAACGGACCTTGTATCTTGGTGCGAAGCATGACAGCGGAGGTGCAGGACTGATTACGACGGTTGAAGACTATGCGAAACTGGCAAACGCTCTTGCAAATCACGGAAGGGCAAAAACTGGTGAACGGATTCTGTCAAGGGGTACAGTTGACTTGCTTAGATGTAATCAGCTTTCCGATGTTCAGCTCAAGGATTTCAACTGGCCTCAGCTCAGGGGCTATGGTTACGGGCTCGGTGTTCGTACTCTTATTGACAAAGCAAAGAGCGGAAGCTGTGGCTCTCTTGGTGAATTCGGCTGGGGAGGTGCAGCAGGTGCAACTATTCTTGTTGACCCTGATGAAGAATTTTCATTGTTCTACGCACATCATATGCTCAACCCTCAAGAGGATTATTACCAGCCCAGACT
Organism: Oscillospiraceae bacterium; assembly: GCA_015068655.1. GTDB lineage: Bacteria > Bacillota > Clostridia > Monoglobales > Monoglobaceae > SIG440. The sequence continues at coordinate 3,515 of SVKC01000044.1, read as the reverse complement.
CAGAAATGTTGCATATATGTGCCTTGGCAGATAAGTTTCAGGATAATAGGCAATAATACAAATGTTCATTTGTTGACAAAGTATAAAGGATATGGTAAAATGATGTAAATTACAAAAGGAGACGACATTGTTATGTTCAGCAGAATAAATAGATGGTTTGGGAATGGCTGGGAAGGCATTGCAGAGCTTTTGCTCACAGCTCTATGTGTGTTTTTTTCCTTGTCGATACACGAATTTGCTCACGGCTATGCGGCATACAAAATGGGTGATGACACGGCAAAGAACATGGGGAGGTTGAATATCAGTCCCTTCAGCCATCTTGACCCGATAGGTGCAATTTGTTTGTTTCTTTTTGGGTTTGGATGGGCGAAGCCTGTTCCGATTAATCCGAGAAATTTCAGACCCGGAAGGTATAAATCTGGAATGGTTATTACTTCACTTGCGGGGCCTGTCAGCAACCTTATTGTTTGCTTTTTGTGCTGTCTTGTATACAGCATAATCATCAGAAGCTTTGGCGGCATTGAATTGAGCCGCGGGGTATATGTTGTTGTGACGGTTGTGCTGACAATGCTTCAGGTGCTTGTATCAATGAACATAAGCCTTGCAGTATTTAATCTGATTCCCATACCGCCTCTTGACGGTTCAAAAATTCTCAATGCAGTTTTGCCTGCGAGAATTTATTTCAAGATTATGCAGTATGAACAGTTTGGCTTTATAATTCTTATTATACTGATAAACACTCCCTTTTTCGGAAGAGTTCTCAGCCTTCTTGCAAGCAGTATTTTGTCGGTATTCAACTGGATTATCGGGCTTATACCGTTTTTATAGAAAAATAGAACAGGAAAAGATTTTATGGAACAGCTTTCATTCAAGCTTGACGCATTTGAAGGACCTCTTGACCTCCTTTTGATGCTTATAAAAAAGAATAAAGTAAGTATTTATGATATACCAATTGCAACCATTCTTGACCAGTATCTTGAGGTTATGAAAAGTATGGAGGAAATGGATCTTGAGGTATCCAGTGAATTTCTGGTGCTTGCAGCAACCCTTCTTCAGATAAAGTCCAGAATGCTTCTTCCGAAGGATGAAGACGAGGAAGAGGAAGACCCTAGAACCGAGCTTGTCAGGAGACTTCTGGAATATCAGCAAATCAAGGAAAGTATCGAATTTTTCAGAGAACATGAGAATTATTCGGTGGGGCTTTTTTTTAAGTTGCCTGATGCAATTGAAAGACCGCCGGCTGAGATGAATTATTCAAAAATGACTCTTGAAAATCTTCTTGATGCGTACAAGATGTCCTGCATAAAGCTGGAACGCAAGCTCCCTCCGCCCAAACGGTCATTTTCGGGAATTGTTGGACACGAAAAGGTGTCCATAAAGGAAAAGGTGCGGAAGATTTGGAATGGCCTTGTTTCAAAGGGAAGGATGCTTTTTAAAGATATTTTCAAAGGAGTGAAGTCCAAGCCGGAGGCTGTTGCATCATTCCTTGCGGTTCTTGAAATGATAAAGCTGAACAAGATTTTGGTTGAGGACACGGGTGTTAGAGGAGAATACTCTGTTACAAAAATAACGGATGATGATAATTTTAACTTTGAGGAAATAGAGGATTAATGCAGAATAGCATTTTCTTTTGGGGGAAATATGGAACTGAAACAAGCGGAAGCAATTATAGAAAGCGTTTTGTTTGCGGCAGGCGATGCTGTCGATACAGAAAAGCTTTCGGATATATTGGATATTGATATGAAGAGCACAAGGGCTCTTGTGACTGCTCTTGCGGACAGGTATGACCGTGAGAAGCGTGGTGTTCAAATAATAAGGCTGGAAGATTCCTTTCAAATGTGTACAAGGCGAGAATATCAGGATTATATTTCAAAGCTGGTTGAGCCGAGACGAAGTCAGAGTCTTTCGAATGCTGCAATGGAGGTTCTGGCTATTGTAGCTTACAAACAGCCGGTTACACGTGCTGTTATTGAGCAGATAAGAGGTGTTTCCTGCGATACGTTGGTGAACAAGCTTCTTGAAAAAAATTTTATTGAAGAGGTGGGAAGACTGGACACTCCCGGAAGACCCATGCTTTTTGGTACAACAGAAGAGTTTTTGCGAAGCTTTGGAATAGAGAGTATTGAAGAACTTCCTGATTTTGAAGAACGAAGTGCCGATGAAATTACGCTTCAGAACAGTATGGAACAGCTATCTGACGGACAAAATGTAGAAGAAAGTACAATATCGTCCGTGCCCGACGTTCAGGCAGAGGACGAAGTTGTTGCGGAAAACACAGAACCCCGAGACGGTTCAGAGCCGGTGATTGAATGATTTGGTTATGGATTGCTATTATCGTTGTTGTACTTTTGATGGTTGTGATAGCTTTGGTGCTTTACCCGAAGCTAAGTATTATTGTTAAGTACAAAAATGGCAGTATTCTTGTTGTTTTGAAAAGTTTTCTTTTCAGGGTAACTCTTGATGAAAAGTTTTTACAGCGTTTTTTGAACAAAAAAGAAGGCAGAAAGAAAACAGAGAAAGAGAAGGCGAAAGAGGAAACGGTTGACGGTTTTTTTTCAAAGATAGAAAAACTGAAAACCCAGTATCTTGAAGTAAAAGAGCTTGTTGATACTATTCTTCGGTATACAGGCTCAAGGGTTGAAATTTCGGATATTTTTATAAGAACAAGGTTTGGGTGCGGCGATGCGGCGGCGACAGGAATTGCATATGGTGCTGTTTGGGTGCTTATCGGAAATCTTTATACGTTTTTGTGTAGATTTGTGAATGTACGTTTTCCGCAGGTTGAGCTGATTCCGGATTACAACAGCAAAGTGTTTGAAATTGAAGGCGAAGGAATAATTAAAATCCGCCCTGTGCATATTATAGGGTGTGTATTGAAAATTGCAAAGCTGAAAGCTGAAAAAGCTTCAAAAAAATAAAGCTATATTTTCCGAAATGAAATTTTTTGATTTTTTCGGATATATTAAACATAAAAAAAGGAGATGTTAAAAATGGCAGAACAGCATCCGGTTCAAGGATTGATGTACACAGCGATGCAGAGCATCAGAGACATGATTGACGTAAATACAATAGTTGGTGATCCCGTAGAAACACCTGACGGAACGGTTATTATTCCAATATCGAAGGTGGGACTTGGATTTGGCGTAGGCGGCTCAGACCACTCAGCAGGTGATGCTCCATCGGAAAATCAGGCACCATTCGGCGGTGGTGCAGGCGGCGGCGTTTCTATTACGCCTGTTGCGTTTATGGTTGTGGGAAAGGGTCAGGTGAGACTTCTTCCCGTCAGCTCAAATACTTCTGTCTATGACAGAATCATTGATATGATTCCTGTTGCAATAGACAAGCTTGTTGAAGGAACAGAAACTCTCAAGGAATCATTCAAGTCCAAAAAAGAAGAAAAGAAAAAAGAGGACACCGAATATGCATCGGTTGATGCAGATATGATAGTTGAGGAATAAAAAATCCCGGACGGGGCTGTTGCGTTAAACAAAAGGAATGCATAATTATTCCTTATG
>SVKC01000043.1 GCA_015068655.1 Oscillospiraceae bacterium | reverse complement strand
GTTTCCTCACCCTCGATCGCCCAGGTATCGGGGTTGTGGCAGTACACGCACCTGAGCGGACAGCCCTTCAGGAAAATACCATAACGAACACCTTCGCCGTCCAGAGCCGCAAGACTTTCAAAGGAATGGATATAACCCTTCACCGAAAACCACCTCAGCTTACATTTTTTCGTGGAATGTTCTGGAAATAACCTCCAGCTGCTTGTCGCGGGTCAGCTTGTTGAAGTTCACCGCATAACCGCTGACACGAATTGTAAGCGAGGGATAGAGAGCCGGATTGTTCATAGCATCAATAAGCTTCTGTCTGTTCAAGACGTTCACATTCAGGTGATGTGCCTTCTGGAGAAAATATCCGTCCAGAACTGCAACAAGCTTGTCTGTGCGGTCTTCATCATCTGTTCCCAAGGTTTCCGGAGTAATTGAGAATGTATTTGAAATACCATCCTGACAGCAGTCGAAGCAAAGCTTTGCCACAGAGTTTAAAGATGCCAAAGCTCCCTCCGAGTCTCTGCCGTGCATGGGATTTGCACCGGGAGCAAAGGGCTCACCGGCTTTTCTTCCGTCGGGAGTTGCACCCGTCTTCTTTCCGTAAACTACATTTGAAGTAATCGTAAGGATTGAAAGTGTGTGTTTCGCATTGCGGTAAGTTTTTGTCTTGCAAAGCTCACCGTAGAAAAACTCTGTTATCCATTTTGCAATTTCATCGGCACGGTCGTCATCGTTTCCGTACTTGGGGAAGTCCCCTTCTGTTTCAAAATCTACAATAATGCCTCTTTCATCCTTAACAGGAGTAACCTTTGCGTACTTGATAGCACTGAGGCTGTCTGCAAGAACACTGAGACCGCTGATACCAAATGCCATAAGTCTCTCAGGCTCAACATCGTGAAGTGACATCATAAGTCTTTCATAAGCATAACGGTCATGCATATAGTGAATAACATTCATAGTGTTAACGTACAGCTTTGCCATCCACGCCGCATATTCCTTGAAGCTTTCCAGCACCTCTTCAAAAACAAGCACTTTGCCGTCCTCGTACACCTTTCCGTCAGGTGCAATCTGTTCGCCGTAAACCTCATCCTTACCGCCGTTGAGTGCCATAAGAAGAACCTTTGCAAGATTACATCTTGCACCGAAGAACTGCATCTGTTTTCCCGTCTTCATTGCTGAAACGCAGCAAGCAATGGCATAATCGTCACCATAATCCTTCCGCATAACATCATCATTTTCATATTGAATTGAATCTGTGTCAATAGACACCTTTGCACAGAATCTTTTGAAGCCCTCGGGAAGCTCCTGTGCCCAGAGAACCGTAAGATTGGGTTCTGCACTGGGACCCAGGTTGTAAAGGGTCTGCAAAAATCTGAAGCAGGTTTTTGTAACCATTGGACGTCCGTCCTCGGTCATACCCGCAAGAGAGCAAGTTACCCACACAGGGTCTCCTGCAAAAAGGTCATTATATTCAGGAGTACGAAGATGCCGAACAAGACGCATTTTTATTACAAGGTCGTCCACAAGCTCCTGAGCAGAAATCTCGTCAAGAACCCCTTCTTCAATATCACGCTGAACATATATATCAATGAAAGCAGAAATTCTTCCTATACTGTTTGCAGCGCCGTTCTGCTCCTTCACAGCTCCGAGATAACCGAAATAAAGCCACTGAATTGCCTCCAGAGCATTGTTTGCAGGACGCATAATATCACATCCGTACTGACCTGCCATAACAACCAGCTGTTTCATAAATTCAAGCTGCTTTTCAATATCCTCAAGAAGCTGAATTGTGTCTTCGCACATATCTCTTTCGCCGATTTTCTTTTTGTCCTGCTCACGCTGCTTTATGAGATAATCCATACCATAAAGGGCAATACGGCGGTAGTCACCGATAATTCTTCCTCTTGCATAAGCATCCGGAAGACCTGTGAGAATACCCACGTGTCTTGCCTTTTTCATTGTGTCTGTATAAGCTCTGAAAACACCTGTGTTGTGGGTTGTACGATATTTGAATTCGTTTGTAACATTTTCACCAATTTCATAGCCGTACGCCTTGCACGCCTGAACCGCATTACGGTAGCCCGCAAAGGGGTTTACAGCACGCTTGAGCGGTTCATCCGTCTGCAGTCCCACAATAATATCGTCATCCTTCAGGACATAACCCGGAGCGTGACTGAGGAGCGAAGAAACGTGTTCCGCATCCACCTCAAGAACACCGCCCTTTTCATTTTCCAAAGCAAGAAGCTCACGCACTCTCTCCGCAACACGCTTTGTGCGTTTTGTAGCTCCCTTCAGGAAGGACGCATCACCTGTGTAGGGTGTATAATTTCTTTTTATAAAATCACTGACATCAATATTTTCTGTCCAATTACCTTTTGCAAAGCCTCTCCAATATGCCATATCTGTCAATCCTTTCTATATAAACAAAAAACATCCGTTGTTTCAAAAAACAAGGATGCCCAGGCGGTCGGCTGATATTATCCCTGTTCCCTCATAGTGCTCTATGTTCCGCCAGTCGCAGGGCTTTTCAGTTTTATGCTTTCATTATACACCAACGCAACACTTTTGTCAAACATAAACCGAAAAATTATCAAGAATTTGTGAAAACCTGTATACAAAAATCCTTTCAGGGAAAAATCTTGTTGTAAATATTTCCAAATTCCCTTGCAAAAACCAATTTTTTGGTGTATACTATATTGTGGTTGAATGTTACCGAAGGAAATTCTTCGGTTCATTGATAGAGAGCGGCAAACCCAAAAGCAAAGGGAGGTCAAAAACGAGACAGTTGTCTCAAAAAACAGAAAAGCCGAAAGGACGGAAAATTTTTAATGAGCAAACTCTATGAAATTCGGCGTTCCTCTGTTCAAAAGAAAAACGAGGAAAAAGCTACACATCAAAGAAACAAGAAAATCAAGGTGATACCCCTCGGAGGACTGCACGAGATCGGAAAAAATATGACAGCCTTCGAGTACGGAAGCGACCTGTTGCTTCTTGACGCAGGACTTGCGTTCCCTGACGACGATATGCTGGGAATAGATATGGTTATACCTGATATAACCTATCTTCAGAAGCAAAAAAACCGCATCCGTGGTATTGTTATTACCCACGGTCACGAAGACCATATCGGGGCTATTCCTTATGTACTCAAGGAATTCAATGTCCCCGTATTTGGTACAAAGCTTACACTCGGAATTCTCAGGAACAAGCTTGAGGAACACGGAATACTTGACACAACAAAGCTCAACGTAATCAACCCCGGCGAGGTATTTCGTCTGGGTGAGTTCAAGGTTGAGTTCATCCGATCAAACCACAGCATCGCAGACGCCGTTGCAGTGGCACTTCACACCCCCACAGGAGTAATTCTGCACACGGGTGACTTCAAAATTGATTCAACGCCCATCGACGGAGAAATGATTGATTTGGGCAGAATCGGTGAACTGGGAAAGAACGGGGTTCTTCTCCTTATGTCGGACAGCACAAATGCCGAGCGCAAGGGCTACACAATGAGCGAGCGTACGGTAGGAGCTACCTTCGACCACGTATTTGACAATTGCACCAAGCGTATTTTCATTGCCACCTTCGCATCCAACATACATAGGGTGCAGCAGATAATCAACACGGCTGTGAAATACGGAAGAAAGGTTGCAGTTTCGGGACGCAGTATGGAAAATGTCCTTGCCGCCGCCATTGAGCTTGGATATATGGACATTCCGAAAAATACCCTTATCAAGCTTGACGAAATTGGAAGATATTCCAAGGAACAGTTGGTAATTGTCACAACCGGAAGTCAGGGCGAAACAATGTCAGCTCTTTCGAGAATGGCATTTGCCGGACACAAAAAAGTCAATATTGAGCCTGATGACCTTGTTATAATTTCAGCCAGCCCCATTCCGGGCAACGAAAAGGCAATTTCAAACGTAATAAACGAGCTTTTGAAAAAAGGCGCAGAGGTAATTTATGAATCTCTGGCAGATGTTCACGTTTCGGGACACGCCTGTCAGGAAGAACTGAAAATTATACTCGCCCTTGCAAAGCCCAGATACTTTATGCCCGTACATGGTGAATTCAAGCATCTCAGCCGCCATCGCTCTCTGGCACTGCAGATGGGAATGAAAACAAAAGACATCTTTATGATGGAAAACGGTCAGGTTCTGGAGCTTTCACAAAAAGATGCAAAAATCACGGGAACCGTTCCCTCAGGACGTGTCCTTGTTGACGGACTTGGTGTCGGCGATGTGGGAAGTATCGTTCTCCGTGACAGAAAGCATTTGTCGGAAGACGGGCTTATTGTTGTTGTAATGACAATCGATCAGGCAACAAAAACAGCTGTTGCGGGTCCTGACATAATCAGCCGCGGCTTCGTTTATGTCCGTGAATCAGAAGACCTTATGGAAAGTATGCGAGAAAAAGCCTGTGACGTAGTTGAGGATTGTCTTTCGCACAACACCCTTGACTGGGCAAGTCTCAAAACACACTTGAAGAACGAGCTTGGCTCTTTTATCTTCTCAAAGACAAAAAGAAAGCCTATGATTCTTCCCGTAATTATGGATATTTAATTTTCAAAAAGTCTTGACAAATCTTTTGAAAAATGTTATTCTTCTAGATGTACGCAAGCTGTGAAGGTGTGTAAGTAGCGTCGGAAAAATTGCAAAAGAGAGCGGATATCATCGGCTGTGAGTATCCGTTGCAATCCCGATGGTGAATTTCAGCATTGGAGCTTTCTGCGAAAGTGTTTTTCACATAAGCAGAGTGTTATATGTTCACGCCAAAAACAAAAGGAGTGCAGAATTATTATTCTGAATACGGGTGGTACCGCGGACTAATCACAGTTCGTCCCAAGCTTTTTGGGGCGGACTTTTTCTTTTGTTCCAAAATCTACTGTAAATAATAATATAGAAAGGAAATTTCAAATGTCAGAGAAAACAACACAAATGAAACAAGAATTTCTCGCGAAGCTCGAAAATGTTGCCGATATGGCGGCACTTGACGCTTTGAGAGTTGAATATCTTGGCAAAAACGGTCTCATTACCGGACTTTTGAAAGAGATGAAAAATCTTTCTGTCGAAGAAAAGAAAACCTTCGGTCAGGAAGTGAATATTCTCAAAAACGAAGCAACAGACGCAATCACAACCAAAATTGAGGAAATGAAGAAGGCAGAAATCGAGAAGGAAATCTCCTCAATGCCCGACATCGACATTACCGCACCCGCCAATCTCGACCGTGGTTCATATCACCCAATCACGCTGGTTCAGCGTGAATGCGAGGAAATATTCCGTTCAATGGGCTTCCACATTGAGGATTACAGCGAAATTGTTACGGACTACGAATGTTTTGAAGCTCTCAATATTCCCAAGCATCACCCCGCACGTGATATGCAGGATACTTACTACCTCGAGAACGGTCAGCTTTTGAAATCACACACATCTGCGGCACAGAACGCAATCTACAAAAAGTATAGAGACGCCCTCATAAACGACGGTGTTCCCATCAAAGCAATCTTCCCCGGAAGATGCTTCCGAAACGAAGCAACAGATGCCAACCACGAAAACACATTCTTCCAGATGGAGGGTGTTATGGTTGACAAGAATATCTCAATTTCAAATCTTATCTTCTTTATGAAGACAATGCTTTCCGAGGTATTCAAAAAGGACGTGAAGGTAAGACTTCGCCCCGGCTTCTTCCCCTTTGTGGAACCGGGCTTTGAGCTTGACATAAACTGTCTCATATGCGGCGGCGAGGGCTGTCCCTCCTGCAAGCACAGCGGTTGGCTGGAGCTTTGCCCTTGCGGTATGATTCACCCCGAGGTTCTCAAGGCCGGCGGCATTGACCCCGAGGAATACACAGGCTTTGCCTTTGGTCTTGGACTCACAAGACTTGTTATGATGAGATACGGCGTAAAAGATATTCGTGACCTGAACAGCGGCAGTCTCAAAACTCTGTCACAGTTCACGGACGACAAATAATCAGGAAAGGAGATAACAAATTATGTTTTTATCAATGAACTGGATTTCTGACTTTGTTGATTTGTCAGGCTTGGATAAAATGAAACTTATAAGTCAATTCTCGCTTTCCACAGCCGAGGTTGAAAATGAAATATTCTTCAAGGGAAGCGATATCGAAGGTATCGTTGTTGCAGAAATAAAATCCGTTGAAGACCACCCCGAATCAAAGAAGCTCCACCTCCTCAAGGTGGATGCAGGCGACGGTACACTCACAGACGTAGTGTGCGGTGCTCCAAACGTTAAGGTCGGTATGAAAACCGCCTTTGCAAAGGTCGGTGCAAGAATCGGTGACATAACCATTGCCCCCCGTCCCCTTGCAGGCTATCCCTCACACGGTATGTGCTGCAGCGAAAAAGAAATCGGCATCAGCGACAACCACGAAGGAATTATGGAGATTCTTGAGGATGTTCCAAACGGCACAGACATCAAGGATGTTTATGCAATTGACGATATTATCTTTGAGGTTGACAACAAATCCCTCACAAACCGTCCCGACCTTTGGGGACATTACGGCATAGCCCGTGAGTTTGCGGCATTGGCAGGACGTCCGCTCAAACCATTGGACGTTGTTGACCTTGAGCAATATAACAATCTCCCCAAAATTGATATGAAGATTGAGGACCCCCTCTGTCAAAGATATTCCTGCCTGCAGGTTGAAAATATCACCCGGAATGTGAGCCCTGTGAATATGAGAATCCGTCTTTTCTACTGCGGAATGAGAGGAATCAACCTTCTTGCCGACCTCACCAACTACCTTATGCTTGAAATGGGTCAGCCCATGCACGCCTTTGACTCACGAAAGGTTGAAAAGCTCAGGATAAAGAGATTCGACAAACCCTTTACCTTCAAAACTCTTGACGAGGTTGAACGGAACATTGACGAAAATACCCTTATGATTTGCAACGACAATACACCTGTTGCAATCGCAGGTATTATGGGCGGTCTGGATTCTGAAATTGTTGAAGATACAACCACACTCACCCTTGAATCCGCGACCTTCGATGCTGTTTCAATCAGAAAGTCAACTGTTCGTCTTGCGCACAGAACAGATGCATCAATGCGTTACGAAAAGTGTCTTGACCCCGAGCTGACCGTTCCCGCAATTGCAAGATTTGTGAAGCTTCTCACAGACATTGACAGCGGCGTGAAGGTTGTGTCAAGCCTCACAGACGAATATGCATTCAAGTATGACAACATCAATATTGACTTTAACAAAGCCTTTGTTGACCGTTATGCAGGAATTGATATTTCAAAAGAAACCATTGTGAAAACTCTCGAAGCCCTCGGTTTTGGTGTAAAGCTCAATGGTGATGATTTCAAAGTTACCGTTCCCTCATGGCGTGCCACAAAGGACGTAACAATGAAGGCTGACATCATTGAAGAAATCACAAGAATCTATGGCTATGACAATTTCGATATTCACACAGCAGACGCTCCTCTTTATCCCATCCGTGCGGCTCAGGAAAAGACCGACGAAGACAGAATAAAGGATATTCTCGTAAAGCGTTTCTCACTTCACGAGCTTCACTCCTACATCTGGGCTTACCACGACGAATACAAGGAGCTGGGAATTGAGATTGAGCCCAACATCAAGCTTGTGAATGCAACCAACCCCAACATCGAAATTATCCGCAATTCGGTTGTTCCCACACAGCTTTGTCAGGTCAAGTACAACACAGGCTGGGCGGCAGATTTCGGCGTATTTGAAATCGGAAGAACCGTCAACGGTATGACAGAGGATAATCTCTGCAAGGAAAACAAGAAGCTCGCAATTACACTTTTCAGCAAGACAAAGTCAATCCAACAGCTTTACCTTGAGCTTCGTGACATCCTTGCGGTTATGACAGACGACATCAAGCATCGTGAGCTGACCTTTGCACCCGCCAACGCAACCCATTCATATGAGCATCCGAAGAACCTGAACACAATTTTCTGTGACGGCAAGGAGCTGGGCAGAATCGGTATTGTTCATCCCACAATCTCAAAGAAGATTGACAAGAAGGCGGCTATTGTATTTGCGGAAATCGACGTGAAGGATTTTGCAGCAATCACAAACGCAAGCATCAAATATCAGGAGCCATCACGTTTCCCCGAAATGGAAATTGACGTATCCTTCGTTTCAGAAAAATACGCACCAATCGGCGACGCCATCAAGGCGGCAAGCTGTGAGCTCATCAAGTCGGTGTCTGTTGTGGACACATATGTTGACGAAAACGGCAAGTCAATCACCGTGAGAATGGTTTTCTCAGACCCTGAAAGAACTCTCACGAAAGAGGAAGTTATGGCGGTTGTTGACTCAATCATCGCAGACCTTGACTCAAAAGGAATTTCATTGAAGAAGTAAGCAATTCAAAAGGGACTGTTGCAAAATGAAAAAAGCGGTTCGGCATGGAAACCGAACCCTACAAATTGTGTTACAAGAAAATGAGACACACAATATATGTAGGGGACGGGTTCCATCCCGTCCCGAAAACTTCATTTTTCTACAGCCCCTTTTATTTTTCAAAAAATGCTGGACAAACCTTGACTTTTGTGATAATATTGATATGCTACATACTAATTTTAATTGTAATAGTATATCTCTTTATATTGCGGGTATGCTACGTAAAAAGCGTAGCTCTGCATCATAAACCCCGTGATAAAGAGGATATATGAATAGTATGTAGCAGTACGCAGAGTGATACGTTTTTTTGGATGTGTCACTTTTGTGGCACATCTTTTTTTATACAAAGGAGCGGTACTGCTATGTTAAGCTACAAAAAACTCTATCACAAACTATTCAACGATATGACACACATTATTTTTGACTACGAAAATGAGCCTTCCGAAATTATCGAAAGGCTGAAGCAGTCCCAGATTGAAGCCGAGGAAATGTATCTCGATATGTGTGAAGAAGCCTTTCCCAACGGCGAAGATTTGGAACGTGATGATGACGACTACGATTTTGACGACGAGATATAAAGCAAGGGGATGTCTCAACAAAAAATCAGTTGTTGAGACATCCCCTTGGTTTATATTTTCTTTTTTGCTTCTTCAAGTATTTTTTCAACATCTGCTTTCTGTAAAACGCTCAGGCAGCTGTAATTCTTTTCAAGAGCCTTTTCAATCAGCTCAATTCCCCTCTCATATTCGCCCTTGTCCACAAGAATTTGTCCATAGCTGTAATACGGGTCAGGAAAGTACGGTTCTTTTTCAAGCAGTTCTTCATAAAGTTCCATAGCCTTTTCCACATTTCCGCAAAGCATATAGGCTTTGGCAAGATTTTCAAGAATCCCCAATGAATCGGAGTTGTAATCAAAGGCCTCCTTGTTGAATTCAAGAGCCTTTTCTCCGTCACCCTTGAGGTTGTAGAACAAGCCCAGATTTTCATAAATCACCGTATCCTTGAAATCCGATATAACCTCTTCGCTCATTTCAATAGCAAGGTCAAGGTCTCCGCTTTTCCATTCAGCAACAGCAAGCAAAGCCTTTATGCGTTTTTTTGCCGCAGGCTTTTTTGCTGACATTGAAGCAAGATTGAGAATACTTCTCGCAAAGTCAAACTGTCCTCCTCGCATCAAAAGCCAGCCATAATACCTAAGGCTTTCCGTGCCCAGCTTTCCCACACGATGTGCAACAGCAAACCATTTCAAAGCCTTTTCCACGTCTCGGGTTTTGCTGTATTTTCGTTTTCCCGCAAAAGCAAGAAGCTCCGACCTCTTCCCGATTACAAAAGCGAGCAATACTACAAGAATAATTATTGTTATAACCATATAAAAACCCTACCTTTTTCTGTCGTTCATAGTCAATAAAACTGAATAATTCTTTTATTTCAAACCATAATATATAATAAGAATACTTTTTTTTGAAAGGGGACAAAATTATGAAATTTGTTACTTCATCCACACCGATTTCCCGTGAAGACATATTTGACGACACAAAACACAATTTTGACGAGGGCAAGCCCCGATACCTTCCGTCCTATCTGGAAACCGTAAGAAAGAGCAAGTCCTCACAATCAAAAAAAAATTACCTTTAAACCAAAAGACCTGTAGCAAAATGTATTTTCCGGGACGGGATAGAACCCGTTCCCTACATATATTGTGCACTCTTTTTTTGCTACATTCCTTTCATTACTCCCCGACTGCTTTTTTGTAGTCCTCCGCCTCGGCACGCTTCAGAAAACTACGGACAATAAAGTAAATAATCAGGGCAAGAACAATACCTCCCAGAATATCCGTAGGAAAATGTACAAAAAGATACATTCTTGAAAGAGCCATAAGTGTCGCAGGCACTATTGCGATAATTCCGAGAATTTTCTTCACGTCAAACAGCACAAAGGCTGAAATAAAAGACGCCAGCGTATGCCCTGACGGAAAAGACGGGTCAGAGGGTATCTTTATCAGCATATCAATTCCCTCAAAAAGCTCACAAGGTCTCGGTCTTGCAATTATATTTTTCATAATGAGATTTCCGAAAATAAGCCCCAGAATAAGAGCCCCCGCAAAAACAAAGCCGCTTTTTCTGTACCTTTTCAGGCTCACCATAACAATCGCTATCACAATCCAAACTGCACCGGCATTTCCCAGCGAGGAAACCCCCACCATCAAAGAATCCATAAAGTCACAGTGCAACCAATCATGCAGCTTGTTCAATATTCCAAATTCAAAATTCTCTGTTCCAAAAAGCATAAATTCCCCCCGTTCAATCAGGCGTGTTTCAGATACTCATATGAAAGAAAAGAAGCCTGCCGCCGCAAGAGTAACAATAATTCCTGCACCAACAACACCAAAGAATATTGCAGGCAAAGCATCCTTCAAGCGCATACCCATCATAGCCGCAACAAGAGCACCCGTCCAGGCGCCTGTTCCGGGAAGGGGAATTGCAACCAGTATAAACAATCCCCAGAACTTGTATTTTTCCACTGTTCTCTTGTGCTTGTCCGCTTTCTTTTCAAAGTAAGTCACCAGCTTGTCAAGCCTTGAGGACCAACGTCTCATCAATTCAAAAATTTTCCGTATAAAAAGAATAATGAACGGAACCGGAATCATATTTCCAACAATTGACACAATCAAGGTCAGCCACAAATCAAGTCCCGCCCCCTGACCGTATATAATAGCACCCCTGAGTTCCAGCACAGGTACCATTGATGTCAGAAAGGTCATCAAAACCTTTCCAAAAAACGTACTCAAAAATTCCATTTATCTATACTCCCAACAAATATTTTACAAAACAACATTATACATTCAAAAAGCGAAAATGTCAATCACTTATATATTGCCTCTGCTCCAAACATTTCCGCAAAAGCACTTCCCTCTTCCTTGCCCATCACAAAGCACGCCGTTGCAAGACAGTCAGCCAGAAGACCGTTCTCGGCAACAATAGTCACGCTGCTGTACTCCTTATGGGAAGGATACCCCGTATGAGGGTCAATTATGTGGTGATATTTTTTTCCGTTTTTTTCAAAATACCGCTGATATGTTCCGCCGGTAACAACAGCTCCGCTTTTTATTTCCACCACATCGTCAAATTCACCCGTTGGAGAAAAAGGCTTCTGGAGACCTATTCTCCATTTTCCATCGGAGGTTGCCGGATTATCACCAAAGCAGGTTATGTTGCCCCCAAGGTCAACAACCGCCCCCGAAACACCGTGGTTTTTCAGAACCTCAATGGCCTCATCGCCGGCATAGCCCTTTGCGGCACCCCCCAAATCAAGCATTACACCGTCAATATTTTTTCCGAGTCTTCCGCTTTTTTCAAAAACAAGCTTGTCCAAACCTACCAACTCGAGCTTTTCTTCTATTTCACTTTTCGAGGGAACACGTCCATCTCCCGAAAAATTCCACAACTGTACAACGGGAGCAATGGTAACATCAAAAGCTCCGTTGCTATGTTTTCCTATTTCAACGGCAGTTTCCAATATTTTTGTCAAATCCTCATTTGCATCAATTGTTTCTCCCATTTTTGCGAAATTGAACCTTGCCACCGTTGAATTTTCCGAGAACATATCTGTTTCCCTGTGAATTTCCTCAAGACGTTCAAAAACCGCCTCAACAGCCGCCTCTGCTCCTTTTCCGTATGCCGTAACCGTACAGGTCGTATCAAACAAAAACTCTGTTTTTTCAAATTTTCTGTTATATGGAGCAGCTTTGAAAAACAGTGCCGCCAACACCGTCAGCACAAGAAATACTCCAAAAAACCATCCTGCTTTCTTCATATCAATTCATTCCGCCTCAATTCACGCATCCGAAATCCAATGGATACACTTTTCCTCCCTATTTTATCATAAATATAAATTAACGTCAATAATCTTTACTTTTTCAAAAAAATATGTTATACTTACACAAAATGGAGTAATTTCGACTTGATACAATTCGGGAGGTACCGTTATGAACGGCAACGGATTATTTCTGTCGTGCTGGCTTTATATCTGGAAGGTATTTATCAAGAATACTGTTCTGTACAAAGCTCTCCACGGCATTTATACCTTCATATCAGAGCAATGGCACGCTTCTGCTCTTGTGAATATTTTCAGAAAGAACTTCTTCTCCGAGGATGCCGCAAAAAACAGCATCCTTGGAAAGCTGTGCTTCTTTCCTTTTTTGTTTCTCGAAAAGCTCCAGAAAGCTTATGCTGAAAAAATCAATACCCAAAAAGAAAAAAGTATTATTATCAGATTTTTCAAATATCTTCTTCACAATGTTATTGCCCTGAACCTGAGATTTTACGGTGCTTTCATTTTTTCGGGAGCACTTGTTGACCTTGTTGTTTCAGTTTTCCGGGACGGTCCCATTGTACTTTCGCTGATTGCAATGCTCGTTGGGTTTGCTTTGTTCTTTGCGGACTTCAACGTGACAGCCTTGTTCAAAAAAACCCGTTTTGCGGAAATCCTTGAAAAGGTTTTTGACACCGAGCTTTCCTTCAGCTTTTTTTACATAACAAAATGCGAAGGTCCCGAAAGGCTCAAATGTGCCGTATTTTTCGGTATTTTGTCAGGTCTTATTTGCGGTCTTCATTCCTCTCTCTGGGCATTTCTCTTTATTGCGGGTCTGGTTTTTGTGTGCCTTGTGCTCTACAAGGTTGAATTCGGCGTTTCCATAACTCTGTTTCTTGCGCCCTTTCTCCCAATTACCGCAACAACCGCTCTTTGTTTTCTGTGTCTCATATCCCTGCTGGTGAAGGTTCTGACAACAAAGAAATTCACCCTTCGATTTGAAGGCATGGGACTTATGCTTCTTATGATGCTGTTTCTTTACTTTCTGTGCTCCTGTATTTCTTACGCACCTTTAAAAAGTCTTCGTATATGGGTTCATTATTTGGGCTTTATGCTTTTTTATATTGTAATAATCAATACCGTAAGGACAAAAAAACAACTGTTTGACCTTTTGAAAATTTTTGTTCTTTCAGGAATAAGCCTTTGTGTTCTCGGTGCATTACGCTATTTTTCAATGTGGACACCTGAGGTTTTCAAGCTTGACAAGGAGCTTTTCATTGACCTGGTTCAAAGCACAGCCTCTCTTTTGGGAACAACCGATGACCTTGGTGAGCTTCTGCTTTTGGTAATACCCGTGAGCATTGCTATAACATTTGCGTCAAAAAAACGTCTTCCGCGAATTATGTACGGGTGTTTTTCGCTTGTACTTATTATTACCCTTCTCCTGACCTTCTCACAAGGGTGTTTTCTCGGAATAACTGTTTCAATGTCGGTATTTGTTACCTTTGTATGCGGAAAGCTTTGGGGTCTTGCACTCATTGTTTTGCCCCTGTTGCTTCTGTTTGTTCCCGAAAGTACAATTGACCGCATTCCAAGCATTGATTCGTCTTCGGGATTGCTCTCCTCCTACCGCGTATCGGTCTGGATGGGAACAATCCTTATGTTGAAAGACTTCTGGCTTGCAGGAATAGGGCTGGGCACAGAAGCCTTCACCCGTGTCTATCCGTTCTACTCCTATAATTCAGCCGTTGCACAGCACCCCTACAATCTATTTCTTTTGATAACAACAGAAACAGGAATTCTCGGGCTGCTGGCGTTCATACTGTTGCTGTGTGTGTTTTTCAAACGTTTGATTGTGAGCTGTCAACGCTTCAAAAGCGGACATTCGCTGACGGTTATGCTGATTGGCATAGGCTCAGCCATTCTGGGTTTTCTCATTCAGGGCTTGTTTGACAACTGCTTCTGCAACTACAAAATTTTTATGCTTTTCTGGGCTGTTATTGCCACAGGCTCTGCCTGCTGTCACATAACAGGTCTCACACCAAAAGAATAATACGCTATAACACCTATAATGTTTTCTATACTGGAGGTACGAAAATGAATAAACCAAAATTCAATGCTATGGACGGCTTTCTGATTGTTGTGCTGATTGCTGTAATTGCGTCAGGTCTGTACTTTGTGTTCAAACCCGACACCCCTTCAACAAGCTCGCCACAAACTGTTACTGCCGAGTATACTCTTTCACTTACAGACTGCACCGACGAGCTTGCTTCAGCACTCAAAGCCTCGGCAGATTCAGGCGAAACCCTTATGCTGGGCGAGAAAACGCGTTTCCCTGCAAGCATAACAAGCATCGGTATTACACCCACAACACAGCGTGTTCCGAACGAAACAGGGGAAGCCTTTGTTTTTTCCGAGAAACCGAACACCTTTGACGTCACTTTGCATCTTGAATCTCAGGTAACAGAAACAGATGCGGACATTTCAGCCTCGGGAACTGTGCTCAAGGTTGGTTATTCTATGACAGCAAAATCCCGTGCCGCTTCATGCTCCGGCACAATAACCGAGCTTAGGCTCAAAAAGGAATAAGGAAAGGGGACGATAATATGGTACTTCTCACAAAAGAAGGAAAGCTTTTCGGAAAAATCAGTATTATCGACATAGCGGTTGTACTGGTTCTTCTTGCAGTAGCTTACGGGGCTTATCTCCGTTTTTTCAAGCCCGAAGAAAAGGTCGTAACAGAAAGTCAGCGTTTTGAATATACCGTTGAGGTTCAGGACGTAAATCGCGGAACACTCGAAGCACTTTTGACAAAAGGCACTGTCACCAATACTTCCACAAAAGAATATGCAGGCGATATTTTTGCGGTTTCCTACTATGATTACAAGGAATCCGCCGTACTCCCAAACGGAACAGTAAGAGAGCTTACCGTTCCCGAAAGATATACAGCAGAGGTTCGTATACTGGTTGACGGAAACGTAAGCGAAACAGGTTATTACACTCCCACAAACCAGCCCATAAGCATAGGCTCAACCCTGAACTTTTCAACAAAATATGTAGCCACATCAGGAATGGTTACAAAGGTTCGTGAAATAGACTGACAAAAGAGGTAGAAAAAATGTTCTTGAAGTTTTCATCTTATTACAAGCCCTATATAGGCATAATCATTCTCGACTTGCTCTGTGCCGCTCTTTCAACGGTGTGCGAGCTGGTTTTTCCCCTGATTGTACGTCATATAACAAATATGGCAACAGACCCGGCACTTGAGTTTGTTTTTTCAACGGTTTTGAAGCTGGGCGCCCTTTACCTTGTGCTTCGGCTCATTGACACGGGAGCAAACTATTATATGGCAAATGCCGGTCACGTTATGGGTGCAAGGCTGGAAACAGATATGCGCCGTGATATGTTTGACCATCTCCAAAAGTTGCCATTCAAGTATTTTGATGACACAAAGGTTGGACAGCTTATGTCAAGAATGACCTCCGACCTTTTTGACATAACCGAGTTTTCACACCACTGTCCCGAGGAATTTTTTATTTCCTTTATCAAGATTGTCGGTGCTTTCATAATCCTCGGCAACATCAACCTTCTTCTCACCATATTGATATTCGGACTTCTTCCATTGATGTTTGTGTCTATTTTCCTTTTCAGGAAAAATATGAAAAAAGCCTTCAAGGAACAGCGACAGCAAATAGGCGAGCTGAATGCAGACCTCGAAGACAGTCTTTTGGGAATAAGAGTTGTGAAAAGCTTTGCAAATGAAGACATTGAACGTGAGAAGTTTGCAGAAGGCAACAGAAAATTTTTCAAGGCAAAGAAAAATGCCTACAAATATATGGCACTTTTTCAATCAGGAACAAGATTTTCCGACGGAGTTATGTATATTGCCGTAATAATTCTCGGTTCGCTCTTTATGACCAAAAAGCTCATAACTGCCGCAGATTTCGTAGCATATCTGCTCTATATCCAGACACTTATAACATCAATCAGGCGTATTGTTGAATTTACCGAGCAGTTCCAGCGTGGAATTACAGGGATTGAACGTTTTCAGGAGATTATGGATGTCCCCGTTGACATAAAGGATGCTGAAAATGCTGTTGAACTTGAAAAGGTTTCAGGGAACGTGGAATTCCGAAATGTAAGCTTTCGATACACCGACGGTGCAGACAATGTATTGGAAAATATGACCCTTGAAATCAAGCCGGGAGAAAATATTGCAATAGTCGGGCCCTCCGGCGGCGGAAAAACAACAATGTGTAATCTTATTCCGAGATTCTATGACCTGACGGGCGGTGACATATTCATTGACGGCACAAATATCCGTGATATAACCCTGAACTCTTTGAGAAATAATATCGGAATGGTTCAGCAGGATGTGTACCTGTTCAGCGGAACGGTGTATGAAAACATTATTTACGGCAAGCCTGACGCAAGCCGTGACGAAGTAATTGAAGCTGCAAAAGCCGCAGGTGCTCATGAATTTATCAGCGAGCTGAAGGACGGCTATGACACATATGTTGGCGAGCGAGGCTTGAAGCTTTCAGGCGGTCAAAAGCAAAGAATCTCCATTGCAAGACTCTTCCTGAAAAATCCGCCAATCCTCATTCTGGACGAAGCAACCTCTGCTCTGGACAACGAAAGCGAGCTTCTTGTTCAGAAATCACTGAAACGACTTTCCGAAGGAAAAACAACCTTCACCATTGCACACCGTCTCACCACCATAAAAAATGCATCAAGAATTTTTGTCCTCACAAATGATGGAATCGCAGAGGAAGGTACTCACACAGAGCTTATGGAAAAGGGCGGCGAATACGCAAAGCTCTATTCTATGTACAGCACTCTTTGATTTACAAAAAAGGGCTGTAACAAAATGAAAAAAAGCGGTTCGGCGTGGAAACCGAACCCTACAAATTGTGTCACCAAAAATGAGTGCACAATATGCGTAGGGGACGGGTTCCATCCCGTCCCGAAAATTTCATT
>SVKC01000042.1 GCA_015068655.1 Oscillospiraceae bacterium | reverse complement strand
CGGTCACAGGCCTCCGCGGAAAAGGGGTCAACGCCCACATGCCGTTGTGGATCGCCCCTAAACCTTAACTCCCAGCACACACCCACGACTGGGCGTCGCAAGCACGCACAAGGAACTTCATCGATATGCCCTTCGGCGAATTTTTAGGCCCGCCCTAGGAAATGGAGTAACCGACTAGAATACCGTTACCCTAAATTCTCATTATGATTATATAACATTTGAGTGTCAATGTCAAGAACAATAGGGGGTGAAATTTGGTGAAATTCGACGAATACGGATGAATATGCACAAAAAAACAAGAATAATCTCCGGACAAGAGAAAAAAGCTCTGTATCCAAATCGAATACAGAGCAAATGTTCAAAGTTAGCTATGCTTCTTTTTGCGCTTCATAAGCATAATAAGTCCGACAACTGTCAAAATCGGGAACACAGAGGCAACAAGAAGTCCTGCACGAAGCTCACCGCCTATTGCAGAAGAGAACATTCCAACTGCAGTGGGACCCAGTGTACAACCTATGTCTCCAGCCAGAGCAAATAGACCGAACATAGCAACTCCGCCTGTGGGATAGTGCTCAGCTGCAAGAGAGAGGGTTGCCGGCCACATAACTCCTGCGGTAAATCCACACAGTCCGCAGGAAAGTATTGCTGCGAAGCCAAAGGGAAGTAGTCCGGCACAAAGATAAAATACAACCGACATCAGAGCACAGCAAAGCAAATATTTGTGTTGATTTATTCTGTCCGAGATGCGTGAATAGACAATTCTCGAAATTGTCAGCATTCCCGCAAATATACAAGGACCGAGAATATCGCCCAGAACCTTGTCTATTCCGAGAGAGCTTTCGGCAAAGGCAGATGCCCATTGACTCATGGAAATTTCTGTTGCACCGCTGCAGAACATAAGAAGAAAGAATATGAGAAAGCTTTTTCGTTTAAGGAGCTTGCGCATAGGAATTCTTTCGCTGTTTTCAACAATCTTGTTTATGGGCACAAAAAGAAAGTATATACCGTTCAAAAAGGGAAGAAGTGCCCAGAAAAGTGCAATGTAAAACCAGTTTTTCTGACCGAATACTGCTAGAAGAATATTTGTAACAATTACAACAGCAACCGAGCCGATGCCAAACATTGAGTGTGTTATGCTCATTGTGGCAGTTTTGTTTTCTGAAGGACAGGCTTCAACAATTGGACTTACCAGAACCTCAAAAATTCCTCCTCCGGCGGAGAAAAGAAGAACTGCCACAAGAATCACGGGGTATACATATATTTTCTCGACAAAGGGAACAACAAGCCCAAGAATAAGCATTCCGGCTGTGACGAGTCCGTGTGCGGTGACTATAGTGGTGCGGTAGCTCACTCTGTCTACAAAAAACAGTGAAACAAAGTCCATTATGAGCTGCATAACGAAATTTAATGTGGTAAGCAGTGTTATCAGATAGAGAAGTATGCCATAATCACGTTGAAAGGTTACAAACAGAAGGGGCAAAAAACCGCAAACAATCGCCTGTGAAAAAGCGGCGATGTAGCAGGCACGTTTTGTGTGATTAAATCCAAGCTTTGTTTTCATTTTTTTCACCTATGTAATTTTTTTGCAATACAAAGCCTCCCTCAAAGAAGGAGGCAATGGTCTTAAATAATCTTTTTCGCTTCAAGGTAGAAACGTTTTTCATTTGCTTCGCCCATTGAGAAGGTTTTTCTGGGTAGTGCACCGTCGAGAATAACTGTCTCAAACAGGTCGGACTTTTTCGGACAGGGAAGGATGAAGCCGACAGCGTCATCACGGTCAGAAAGCTGTCTTACAACGTCGTCGCCGTGAATATAATCGAGCTCATAACCCATTTTGTCAAGAAAATTCTGGAGAGTTCCGACTGTGAGATTTGAAGAGGGATTTGTGACATAAACCTTGTCGGTAGCTTTTCCCTGAACCAGAACAATTTCCTGTGAGTTTTCAACCGCTGTGTTCGAAATGTTATATACCTTTGAAAGGTCGCTTTTTACATCATTGAAGGTTTTTCCGAATACTACTCTGTGAATGGGTTCAAATTCAAGAGCTTTGTCGTGAATATTTTCTATTTCAACCAGACAATAGCGTGCAGGATGTTTGTGTTGTTCTTCCTTTGAGAGATTTTTTTTCAAATTCTCCCAGCAGGTTTTTGCTGTGGCAAGAGAATGGTTTCCGTCACCAACTGCAAAAACAAGATTATCCGGTGCAGTTTTGGCAAATTTGTTGATTTTGTCAATTACCGTATCGGCAGAAGCTCCTGAAAGTCGCCAGCCGGCAATGTGGTTGCCTCCTGCCATAAGGTCAAAGTCGTAAAGTGGATTACTTTTGTCTATTCCCGCAAAAATTCCATCCTTTTCGTCATTAACAAGAAGAATCGCGTGAGGAAGTTCAAGAGGTGCTTTTTCGCGTATTTTCACTCTGGGTGGGATTCTTTCAAGGATTGTTCCCTCGGTTGCACGAATTGCACTTTTTGAACCCTTTGAAAAATCGTACTCTTCAAGGTCGATTGAACCCACAATGCCTCGACGGATTTTTCCGCTGTTCATTGTTCTCTCAACATAAACAAGGCTGTCTTTGAGTACCGCAAAGATATTTTTTGAAATATATTCTTTCATTGTTGCGTTTATTTTTTCAATACGTCCGTCGCCTTCTGAGAGAAATGCTTCGGGATAAACGATATTAAGCGTTGAAGGATTGTTCCCTACAAGCTCTTCGGCTTTTTTCCAGTATTCAGGTTGTGCTGTGTACTGGTCACAAGCTACAACGCTCCATTTTTCCATATCTACACATTCGGGCAAAAGGATGTTTGCCTTGTTAAAAATACTCATAATGTCCTCCAAAAATGTAATATTATCTATACTATTTGTGCTCCGCTCTGGATTTTTTCATCAACAGTAATAACGTTGAGAGTGTCTTTGTATTCTGCGCTGAGTATCATTCCGTTTGACTCTAAACCCATCATTTTTCTGGGCGGGAAGTTTGCAACAAACAGAACATTCCTTCCTATCATTTCATCGGGCTTGCAGAACTTTGCAACTCCTGAAAGAATCTGACGTGTTTCGCTTCCGGTTTCAATTGTGAAACGGAGAAGCTTTGATGATTTCGGAACAGGTTCACATTCAAGAACCTTTCCTACACGTATGTCAAGGTCAAGAAATTTTTCAAATTCAATGTCTGCCTTGAATGGCTCAATTTCAATTGCGGGAGCTTTGTTTGCTGCATTTTCTTCTTCGATTTCAGCAAGCTTCTTTTCAGCATCAATTCTTGCAAAGAGCATTGCAGCATCGCCAACCTTGAAGCCTGCGTCAACAGAGCCGAAGGTCACAAGCTCGTCAAGGGTATATGCTTTTGCACCGAGAGCACAAATGAGTTTTTCGGCAGTTTCGGGCATAAAGGGTTCAAGAAGTGAACCAATCCAACGGAGAGCTTCAACAAGGTTATACATAACAGTCCTGAGTGTGCCCACCTGTGCTTCGTCTTTTGCCAGTGCCCAGGGCATTGTTTCGTCAATATATTTGTTTGCGCGGTTTGCGATTGTCCAAAGTGCTTCTAATGCGTCTGCTGTGCGGAATTCATCCATAAGTGCAACAACATCTGCTTTTGCTTTTTCAGCTGTCGCCTTGAGGTCTTCATCAAAATCTGTTGCAGCATCCTTGTTTGGAACAATGCCGTCAAAATATTTGTTCACCATTGCAACCGTTCTGTTTGCAAGGTTGCCAAGAACGTTTGCAAGATCGGTATTGTATGTGCTCACAATCTTTTCGTAAGTGATTGTACCATCCTGAGCATAGGGCATTTCACGAAGGAGGTAGTATCTGATTGCATCCGTTCCGAAATGACGAACGAGGTCGTCTGCATAGATAACATTGCCAAGAGATTTGCTCATCTTGTCTTCGCCGCTGAGGAGCCAGGGATGACCAAACACCTTCTTGGGAAGGGGTTCGCCCAAAGCCATCAGGAAGATAGGCCAGTAGATGGTGTGGAATCTCAAAATATCTTTTCCAATAATGTGCACATCAGCAGGCCAGTACTTGTTATAAAGCTCACCCTTTGATTCGGGAGTGTAGCCAAGGGCATTGATGTAATTTGTGAGAGCATCAAGCCATACATAGATTGTATGCTTGTCGTCAAAGGTTACGGGAATACCCCATTTGATACTGGTTCTTGAAACACACAAATCCTGAATACCGGGCTTTATGAAGTTGTTGACCATTTCTTTTTTTCGTGATTCAGGCTGAATGAAATCAGGGTTTTCTTCAATATGTTTTTCCAAAGCCTTCTGATACTTGCTCATTTTGAAGAAGTAAGCTTCTTCATTGCCCTTGTGAACTTCGCGTCCGCAATCGGGGCACTTTCCGTCAGCAAGCTGTGTGTCTGTCCAGAAAGATTCGCAAGGAGTACAATACCAACCCGTATATGAATCCTTGTAAATATCACCCTGATCGTAAAGTTTTTTGAAAATCTTCTGAACACTGTCTACGTGATAGTCGTCTGTTGTTCTTATGAACTTGTCATAGGAGGAGTTCATTAAATCCCAGATTGAACGTATTTCGCCTGCAACGCCGTCAACATATTCCTGTGGTGAAATACCTGCATCGTTCGCGAGCTGTTCAATTTTCTGTCCGTGTTCATCTGTACCTGTGAGAAAGAACACATCATATCCTTCAAATCTTTTGAATCTGGCAATAGCATCAGAAAGTACAACCTCATAAGTATTACCGATATGCGGTTTTCTTGAAGTGTACGCAATGGCTGTTGTCAAATAGAATTTTTTCTTTTCCATTTATATCATCCTTTCGAAAGTTTAATCAACATTGTTGTATGGCAAATTGAAATGCTCATATGCAAGGCGTGTTACCATTCTGCCTCTTGGTGTACGGTTTATGAAACCAATCTGCATCAGATAAGGTTCATAAACATCCTCAATAGTATCGCTGTCCTCGCCTACTGTTGCGGCAATGGTATCAAGACCAACAGGTCCGCCGTCATAAAAGTTTATGATAGCTTCAATCATAGTTTTGTCGGTACTGTCAAGACCGAGCTTGTCAACCTCAAGCTTCCTTAAAGCAAAATCTGCTACCTGATCGGTGATAATACCGTTTGATTCAACCTCTGCAAAGTCACGGACACGTTTCAGCAATCGGTTTGCAATTCTGGGTGTTCCCCGTGAACGTGATGCGATTTCACCGGCTCCCTTTGGCGTAATTTCAATTCCCAGTATTCCTGCCGAGCGTGTAATAATCTTTTTCAGGTCTTCATTTGTGTACATCTCAAGTCTGCTGATTACGCCGAAACGGTCACGGAGTGGTGCTGTGAGAGCACCTGCCTTTGTTGTAGCACCGATAAGAGTAAATTTCGGAAGGTCAAGCCGTATTGAACGAGCAGAAGGACCTTTTCCTATTATTATATCCAAAGCACCGTCCTCCATAGCAGGATAGAGGATTTCTTCAACACTGCGGTTGAGACGATGGATTTCGTCAATGAACAAAATATCATTTTCTGAAAGATTGGTGAGCAGAGCCGCAAGGTCTCCTTGCTTTTCAATGGCAGGCCCTGATGTTATGCGGATGTTTACGCCCATTTCGTTGGCAATAATCCCCGCAAGAGTAGTTTTTCCCAGCCCCGGAGGTCCGTAGAGAAGCACGTGGTCGAGAGGTTCATTTCTTTTTTTTGCGGCTTCCATAAAGACTTTCAGGTTTTCCTTCGCCTTTGTCTGTCCGATATAGTCCGAAAGAAGCTTTGGTCGCAAGCTATATTCTATTTCGTTGTCTCCGTGAATTTCACCGGAGGTGACAATTCTGTTTTCGTTATCAAAATCCATAAGGCTTTAACCTTTCATAAGTTTTTTGAGTGCTTCCTTGACAATTTCCTCAACAGAGCCTTTGACACCTGAAACAGCCCGTTTTGCTTCCTGTGCGGAATAACCCAGAACAACAAGAGCACTGACGGCTTCTTCGGATTCCGTGTCGCCGCCGTGATAGACGTCAACAACCTCGTCTGTGGAAATATCTCCGATGTCAACCCCTTTGAACTTGTCCTTCAGTTCAAGAACAATACGCTCAGCACCTTTTGCACCAAGTCCGGGGGTCTTGCTTGCAATGTACTTGAAGTCGTTCGTCACAACACAAAGGGCAAACTTTGAAGGTGAAATGTTGGAAAGAAGAGCGATTGCAGTTTTTGCGCCAACCCTCGAAACTCCAATAATCATTTCGAAAAGGTCAAGCTCTTCCAATGTAGCAAAGCCATAAAGGTCAAATATGTCGGCAGAAGCCTTGAAGTTTGTAAAAGTAAAAAGCTTTGCATCGGAACCCACATCTCCCAAGGTCTCGAGGGTTTTTGTGCTGGCATAGAGCTTGTAGCCGATACCGCAAGCATCAATCACAGCAAAACTTTCGGTTTTCAGGGCAAGAGTGCCCGATATGTAATAAAACATAAGATTTTCTGCCTTTCAAAAATTCATTCTTTACATTGTAACATTTATTTCTGAAAAAAACAAGCCCCAAATTACATTTATCCCCACTTTGTTGCTCTGTATGAGTGTGCGTGACAAATTGAGATAGCAAGAGCATCCGCTGTGTCATCAGGCTTTGGAACTTTTTCAAGGTTCAGTATAGCCTTTGTCATTTGCTGAACCTGTGCCTTTTCGGCTCGTCCGTAACCAACAACCGCTTGCTTAACCTGAAGAGGAGTATACTCAAAAATAGGAACACCACAGTTTTTTGCGGCAAGAACAAGAACACCTCTCGCCTGAGCAACATTGATTGCAGTCTTTTGGTTGCTGTTGAAAAAAAGCTCTTCAATTGCCATTCCGTCAGGCTTTGTGCGTTTGATTATTTCAACCGCCTCATCATAAATTTTTTTCAGTCGGTCAAACATATCTTCTCCTGCCTCGGTGGTGATTGCACCATATTCAACAACTTTGAATCGGTTACCCTCAAAATCAACAACTCCAACACCGACAATTGCATAGCCGGGGTCTATTCCCAAAATTCTCATTTTTTTGTTCCTTTCAACAAAATGCATATATAAGATTAAGTTATGCATAAAAATTCATAGTTTTTGCATAAAAATGCAAATTCTTTTTAAAAAAAGGGTTGCATTTTTTGTCCTTTCATATTATAATATATTTCGTTCAATAAAACAAGTATTTTTTGACCAATGGTCATACATAAATTGGAGGTAATACAAATGGCAAAAGATAAGGTTGTACTGGCGTACTCAGGCGGACTTGACACATCAATCATTATTCAGTGGCTCAAAGAGAACTATGATTATGATGTAGTTTGTGTTTGCGGTGATGTTGGTCAGGGCAAGGAAACAGACGGTCTTGAAGAACGTGCAATCCGTTCAGGTGCACTCAAATGCTATATTGAAGATTTGAGGGACGAATATGTGAAGGATTATATTTTCCCCACACTCAAGTCAGGTGCAATGTATGAAGGAAAGTATCTTCTCGGTACATCACACGCAAGACCTATTATTGCAAAGAGACTTGTTGAAATCGCACAGAAGGAAGGAGCTGTTGCAATCTGTCACGGTGCAACAGGAAAAGGCAATGACCAGGTACGTTTCGAGCTTGGTATAAAGGCTCTTGATCCTTCGTTGAAGATTATTGCTCCCTGGAGAATCTGGGACATCAAGTCAAGAGAAGATGCTGTTGACTACGCAAACGCTCATGGTATTGAAATTCCTGTTACAAAGAAGGAACTCTATTCAAGAGACAGAAACATCTGGCACATCAGCCACGAAGGTATGGATCTTGAAGATCCCTGGAATGAACCTATGCTTGACAGTCTTTTGAAGCTTGGTGTATCACCTGAGGCTGCTCCTGATGAACCTACATACGTTGAAATCGAATTTGTTGCAGGAGAACCTGTTGCAGTGAATGGTGAAAAGCTTTCACCTGTTGCACTTGTGGAAAAGCTCAATGAGCTTGGTGGTGCAAACGGTGTTGGTATTGCAGACATTGTTGAAGACCGTTTGGTAGGCATGAAGTCCAGAGGTGTTTATGAAACTCCCGGCGGTACAATTCTTTATACTGCAATTCAGGAGCTTGAGTATCTCTGTCTTGACCGTGACACCCAGGCTTTCAAGAGAATGAGCCAGACCCAGTTCTCTCAGCTTGTTTATGACGGAAAGTGGTTCACACCTCTCAGAGAAGCGATGTCAGCTATGTATGACGAAATGGATAAGTATGTTACAGGTACAGTACGTCTGAAACTTTACAAAGGCAACTGCACACCTGCAGGTACAAAATCAAAATACTCACTTTACAACGAAGACATTGCATCATTCGGCGACAGCAAGGAGCTTTACAGCCACAAGGACAGCGAAGGCTTTATCAACCTTTATGGTCTGCCCCTCAAGGTAAGAGCATTGATGAAGAAAAAGAACGAAAATTAAGGTAAAAACTTGTTCTGACGCAAGTAAAAAATGGAGCAGATTTTGTTATAAAACTGCTCCATTCCTTGCTTTTTGTGAAATCGTTTTCTGCGGTACAACAGTACAGCGACGAAATCAATTTTACAAAATATAGCTTCGTTTTTCCTCTTAATTTTTTAATTTGTATAGAGTATAGGAGAAAATATTATGAAACTATGGGGTGGAAGATTTTCAAAATCCACGGATGCGGCAGTTGATGATTTCAATTCATCAATCCGTTTTGACAGCCGTATGTACAAGCAGGACATAAGAGGAAGTCAGGCTCACGCAAAAATGCTTGGCAAACAAGGCATTATTCCCGAAAAAGATGCTGAGCTTATTGTCAAAACTCTTGGGGAAATTCTTGCAGATATTGAAGCCGGCAAGGTGGAATTCACCATTGATGCCGAGGATATTCATATGAATATCGAAACAATTCTTATTGAAAGAATTGGGGACGTTGGAAAACGTCTGCACACAGGCAGAAGCCGCAATGACCAGGTTGCTCTTGACAACAAGCTTTATCTCCGTGATGAATCGGAAGAGTTGAAGTCAATGCTTGAAGATTTGCAGAAAATAATTCTCGAGCTGGCAGAAGAAAACCTTGAAACGATTATGCCGGGTTATACACATTTGCAGAAGGCACAGCCTATTACCTTTGCTCATCATATTATGGCATATTATGAAATGTTCTCCCGTGACCTGTCACGTCTTGCTGATTGGAGAAAAAGAATGAATATTTTGCCTCTCGGAAGCGGTGCATTGGCGGGAACAACCTATCCTTTGGACAGAGCATTTGTTGCAGAACAGCTGGATTTTGACGGAATTACCAGAAATAGCATTGATGGTGTTTCCGACCGTGACTTTATCTGTGAATTTGCTTTTGTTCTTTCAATGGTAATGGTTCATTTGAGCCGTTTTTCAGAGGAAATAATTCTTTGGAGTTCAAACGAATTTGGTTTTGTAACTCTTGATGATGCATACAGCACGGGTTCGAGTATTATGCCACAGAAGAAAAACCCTGATGTTGCAGAGCTTGCAAGAGGCAAGTCAGGAAGAGTGTTCGGCTCTCTTATGGGACTTCTCACCATGCTGAAAGGTCTTCCTCTTGCATACAACAAGGATATGCAGGAGGACAAGGAACAGATTTTTGATGCACTTGATACGGTAAAGATGTGTCTTCCTGTATTCGGTGGTATGCTTGCAACAATGAAAATCAACAAGGATGTAATGCTAATCGGTGCAAAAGGCGGCTTCACAAATGCAACTGACGTTGCAGACTATCTGGTGAAGAAGGGACTTCCGTTCCGTGATGCACATGCTGTTGTTGGAAAAATGGTTGCATACTGTCTTGATACAAACAAGGTAATTGATTCTCTAAGTATGGATGAATTCAAGGTGTTTTCTGAACTTTTTGACGAAGACATTTATACGGCAATTTCCCTTGAAACCTGTGTAAACCTCCGCAAGATTCCCGGAGGTCCTGCAATGGAAACAATGAAAGCGGTTATTGAAGGATATAAGAACAAGTAGACGCAAAAGTGGCTGTAGCAAAATGAAATTTTCGGGACGGGATGGAACCCGTCCCATGTATATATTGTACACTCGTTTTTTTTGTGATACAATTTGTAGGGTTCGGTTTCTATGCCGAACCGCTTTTTTTGCTACAGCCATTTTTCAATTTTGTTTTCTTACTATTTTATATTCATCATAAAAACTGTAATATGGACATGAGTTATGACCTGAACCATAAAAACTCGAAACCTCGTCTTCGTCAAGGTTGATTGTGCAAATATCGCAATCCATCTCATAATCATAGTCGAAATATGCACAGGTTTCGCATTGTGTAATCTTTGTTTCCTTTTTTTTCATTGTTATCACCGGAAATATTTTAGCATAAATCCGTTCATTTGACAAGTATTTGATTAAATTATACTTGAAAAAAAACAGAGAATGGAATATACTATATAGAGAGGTGAAACAATGAAACGTTATTTTGATTTTACGACGGCGGAAAAAAGGTATCTGGAAGAAATTAATGATGCATATGACAGGAATCTTTCGGTTTTTGCAACAAAAAATGAGGATGTTGTACGCTCAAACAGAGCACCAAGATATGATATAATACGACCGCCTTATGCATATGATGTGGATTGCATAATTTATAACCCTTTTTATAACCGTTATACCGACAAAACACAGGTTTTTTCTTTTTATAAAAATGATGATGTAACAAGACGTTCCCTTCATGTTCAGCTTGTTTCTAAGATTGCAAGAACAATCGGAAGGGCTTTGCGACTTAACCTTGATTTGATTGAGGCGATAGCACTCGGACACGATATGGGGCATACGCCCTTTGGTCATAAGGGTGAGGAGCTGCTTTCGGAGTGTTATGAAGAAAGTACATATGAAAGAACAGGAAAAAGGAGGTACTTCAATCATAATGTTCACAGTGCAAGAATTTTTCGTGTAATTCTTCAATCTAACCTTACGCTCCAGACTTTGAGTGGAATTCTTGCACACAACGGAGAAAGAGTTTACAAGGAATATTCTCCTTCAGGTCTTTCGACATTCGAAGAATTTGATGAAATATTAGAAAATTGTTATACTGAAAAGAATTTTCACAAGAAACTCAGACCCAATACCCTTGAAGGCTGTGTCGTGAGAATAAGCGATATGATTGCCTATGCCGGAAAGGACAGACTTGACCTTTATCACGTGAAGGCTATAAGTGAAGAAATGTTTAAATCGGAAAGGCTTATCGGTACAAGAAACAGTGATATTATTTCCAATGTAATTGTCAATACCATAAAGAATAGCATCAACCAGCCAAGCCTGAATATGGACGAAGAGGTTTTCCTTGACCTTCGGGATTTGATTGCTGAAAACAATGAACTCATTTATTTGAACGAGGATAGGGTTGAACCTTATGACGAAAGCATAAAGCCTTTGATGAAAAAGTTGTACAAGAGATTTATGGAGGACATTGAAAGCGGTAATATGTCATCGCCTTTGTTCCGCCATTATGTTGATAATCCTGTGCTTGCTCTCAGGTACAGAAATTCAAAAGGACAGCTTCTTGCGGATGCGGATGATATTGTTGCGGACAGTATTGCTTGTATGACGGACGACTATTTTGTTGACGTATGCGAAGAATTGCATATTGATGATGAAGCCTTGTCGGAAATAAAATACCACAGTTATTTTGATTAGAACGAAACATCCCATCCCTCGGCTTGACGAGAGACGGGATGTTTTTGGCTGTTATCTATATTTCATAATCAAAGCAAGCACGGCTGCCAACCTGTGAGCGTACATATGTTGCAGCTTCAACGTGTGCAGGGTGTACCTGATAGCCTTTCAATGCTTCTTCGTCAACAAAGGTGCTGTCCAGAATAAGGTCTCCGCTTGATGATGCCAGAGGTTTTGTATAAACCTTTATGTCGGTGAGACCATCAATCTGTCCCAGAAGACCTTCAAGCTCTGCCTTGATTTTTGCCGCAGCAGATACCTTTTCATCAGCAGTCAATTCCTCTTTGAAATTCCAGATAATAACGTGTTTAACCATTGTTTTTCTCCTTTTTTGGTTTTTTTAGAAACGGAAATCTCTTTTTCCTTCCTGAATTTCTGCAATATACTTCTTTGCAAGCTCCCGTGTTTTTTCGTTGGGAACTTTTTCAATTTCTTTTTCGATTACCTTGATACCATTCTTTACAGTTTCGGGTGATGCATAATCTGTCAGGTATTCCTTTAGAGTGATGAGGGCGTTTGGCTGACAACAGTTTGCAATCTGTCCGGACTTTGCAAGTGCCATAAAGCGGTCACCGGTTCTGCCTTCACGATAACATGCGGTACAGAAGCTGGGGATGTAGCCAAGTTCCAGGAGCCAGTTCACAACAGCATCAAGGGGACGTGTGTCACTTATGTCAAACTGAGCTGAATTTTCCTCTTCAGGTTCATCGTGGATGTAACCGCCCACAGAAGTTTTTGAGCCACCGCTGATTTGAGATACGCCAAGCTTCAAAACTCTTTCTCTGGATGCTTTTGATTCTCTTGTTGATATTATCATACCCGTATAAGGAACTGCAATACGAATAATTGCAACAATCTTTTCGAAAATTTCATCCGAGATTGCATTTGTGAAGGAGTCCTTGTCAATACCCTCCGCCGGACAAATTCTGGGAACGCTGATTGTATGCGGACCAACGCCCTTTGCAGCTTCGAGGTGCTCTGCGTGCATAAGAAGACCCACAAAGTCATAACGATACATTTCAAGACCAAAGAGAACACCGATACCTACATCGTCAATTCCACCATCCATAGCTCTGTCCATAGCTTCGGTGTGATATGCGTAATTGTGCTTTGGTCCTGTTGGGTGAAGCATTTCGTAGTTTTCCTTGTGATAAGTTTCCTGAAAGAGAATATATGTTCCAATTCCTGCGTCCTTCAGCTTGCGGTAATTCTCAACTGTTGTTGCCGCAATATTCACATTAACACGGCGGATTGCACCGTTTTTGTGTTTTATGCCGTAAATTGTATCAATACTTTCAAGAACATATTCGATTGGGTTGTTTACGGGGTCTTCACCCAGCTCAATAGCGAGACGCTTGTGACCCATATCCTGAAGAGCAACAACCTCTGCCTTGATTTCCTCCTGAGTAAGCTTTTTTCTTGTTATGCACTTGTTGCCGTGATGATAGGGGCAATATGTACAGCCGTTTACACAGTAGTTTGAAAGATAGAGGGGGGCAAACATAACAATTCTGTTGCCGTAAATTTTTTCTTTAATCTTTATTGCAAGGGCTTTGATTGCCTCAATTGCTTCAGGAATGTCACATTCCAAAAGTACTGCCGCTTCGCGGTGAGAAAGACCCTTGCAGTCTTCGGCACGTTCAATAAGAGAGAAAATCAGCTCTTTGTTTGATTTGTTTGCCTTTGCATATTCGATAGTGTCAAGTATTTCCTCATGGTTGATAAATTCTTCTGCAACCAACGATTTGGGATTATATTTTGCCATAAGTTTTTCATCCTTTCTATAAATTTATATCTTCAAAATCACCGCGTGAAACAGCAATTTCATAACCTATTTTTTTGAAGCTTTCTTTCAACTCCTCAAGTCCCTGAGCAGATTCACTGTCTGAACTTATTTTGCCGTCATAAAGCATATATTTTTTTCGTACTGATATGGGTGAAAGATTGGGCATAACAACATTGGCACCTGAAAGAATTCCCATTTCACGACCTTCAGGATGGATTGTGCCGAGAGCGGTGGTAGAGGGGAGAAGTACATTTTTTTGCATTATTCTCACAAGAGAAAGCAGAAAAAGTGTAAGCTCAAAGCTTCCTGCGGGTTCCTTCCCAAAGGGTGTGTCCTTGTGAGGAAGGAACGGACCTATGCCGACCATTTGAGGGCATAGCTCGTGAATAAAGAGCAAGTCCTCCGCTAAGGCTTCAAATGTCTGGTGAGGTGAACCCACCATAAAACCGCAACCTGTCTGGAAACCGATTTCTTTCAGGTTGAACAGACATTCCTTTCGGTTTTCAAGACTCAAGGTTTTTGGGTGTAGCTTTGAATAGTGCTCATTGTTTGCGGTTTCGTGACGAAGCAGGTATCTGTCAGCTCCTGCATCAAAATATTTTTGGTATGTATCCCTTGACTTTTCGCCGATTGAAAGGGTAACGGCGCAGTCAGGGAATTCTGTTTTGATTGCTTTCACAATATCACAGACAATATCATCCTTGAAGTATGAATCTTCGCCGCCTTGAAGCACAAAGGTTCGAAACCCCAGTGGATAACCTTCACGGCAGCATTCCAAAATATCGTCCTTTGTAAGCCGATAACGGGATGCATTGCTGTTTTCAGCACGTAGTCCGCAATAGTAGCAGTTTTGCTTGCATATGTTGGTAAATTCAATGAGACCACGTATGAAAATTTTGTTGCCAAAATACGTTTTTGAAATTTCCCGAGCAAGAGCTTTTGAGTATTCTGCATCCTCTTTGGAGTAGGAAGACAGCAAACAAACAAACTCATCCTTAGAGAGTATACCGTCGGTATTCAGTTTTTGAATAAGCTGTTTGTTTGTCATAAGCCATTACTCCTTGGAATAAACTGTTTTCACCGAAACGCCGTCAACCATACCCAGCTTTCCTGAAAGCGCTCCGATAACATCTGTTGATGCATCTACAATAATACTCATAACAGAAATTTTTCTTTCACGGTAGGGAATACCCATTCTGCCCACAATGTATGAGCCATATTCGTGAAGAATCTGGTTGATGTCATCAGCAAACTCTGTGTTTTCAACAATAATACCAATAATTGCAATTCTAGTATCCACAAATTCATCTCCTTTTTGGGATAGTATGCCCAATTTAATAAAAAAAATCAGGCACCGATGCAAATTGGTGCAAAGGTGCCGCAAAAGACAAAAACAAATCTCAATCTTTTAACCTTTGCCCCAGACTCAGGCGAACCCTTATCTTCAGCATCAGAAAAAACTTTATGTTAATATTTTATCAAATTATATATTTTTTGTCAATAGATTTTGTTGCAGATTTTGCAGAAAAATAATGCTTAATTTGTTCAGTAATTATATTGACAAACCACATAGCAGGTGATATAATTGCTGTGTAAAATAGCAGGTGATATAATTTGACGAAAAGCTTAACTAACGTTAGAGAAACTCCACCCGAAAGGGTGTTTATATACATAAATTTACTACATTATAAAAAGGAGATAGAAAGATGAAAAAATTTCTTTCAATCGTACTGAGCGTTGCAATGATTCTTGGTACAATGAGCACAGTTGTGTTTGCAAACGCAACAACAGACACTTTGATTGTTAACGCAGATATGGAGATTGACAGTGTGAACATCGAAGCGGCAGATGGCCCTGCGATTGAAGTTGAAGCAGGTGCTGATGTTACTCTTACAGTATCAGGTGACAACTATGTAAAGGGTGCAGAAGGCTATGCAGGTATTTATGTTCCTGCCGGTGCGAAGCTCACTATTGTAGGTAATGGCACACTCACTGCTGTAGGTGGCACAGGCGGTGGTGCAGGTATTGGTGGTAATGGTTCAAGTGCAAGCTTTGGTACTGTAGTTGTTGAAAGCGGTACTATTGTTGCAACAGGCGGTGAAATAACTTCCTTCAATTATGGTGCAGGTGCAGGCATTGGTGCCGGAGGATTTGGTATTAAAGGGAATGCTGTTACTGCTTTTGAAGGCTCAGTAATTATAAATGGCGGAAGCATTACAGCAAACGGCGGAATTAACCATCAATCATTTTTGACAGGTGGCGGTGCAGCTATTGGTACAGGTGGTGTTCTTGGTGATTATTGGGATCCTTATCCGAATAATGTGTCAATTACAATTTCAGGCGGTACAGTAGTTGCTTATGGCGGAAATGATGCTGCGGGTATCGGCGGCGGTACAAATGTAAATGGCGGAGAAGTGACAATAAACGGCGATGCAGATGTCAAGGCTTACGGCGGTGATGAAGGCGATGGCTCCGGTTGGGGTGGTGCAGGTATCGGCGGCGGCGATAACTGTGATGTTGCAAAGGTTACAATCGGTGGAAATGCGGTTGTATATGCTGAAGCAGGCGGTAATGCATCTGCTGTAGGTGCCGGTAATACCACAAGTGCCAACGACGATTATCTCAGTAGAAATGTTATATTTGAAGACAATGCAGTTGTTACTCTTGAAAGCAAAAAAGCTAATGTGTATACAGCTACCGGAAATGCACAGGTTGTTCTCAAGGGAGCAGAGGTAATTTTTGTTGACGCAGATGGCAACGAAATCGGTCAGGCAAAGCCCTTTGCAGAAGCAGTTAAGGCTGCTTCCGAAAATGACATCCTTAAACTTGTTGCAAATATTACTGTTGCTGAAACAGTTGTAATCGACAAAGACCTTACAATCATTGGTAACGGTTATTCCATAAAGGGTGCTGACGAACCTAATGCAGCATGGAAAGGCAAAGAGGGTGTAACTCCCATCAAAGTAAACGGCGCTGAACTCACACTCAAAGACATTACAATCATTGGCGGTGCAAGCACAAGTACCGGTACTGACGGTGGATGCGGCGGCGATGCTGTATATGCAGAAAATGCTACACTTAATGTAATTGACAGCACACTCATCGGTGGCGGCTCAACAGCTCTCGGAATGTTCGCAAACGGCAGTCCCATAAAGTCTGTAGGTTCTGTGATTAATGTTGAAGGCTCAGAACTCAAAACAGCTGAGGATACACAGGCTATGCCTTCGCCTATTATTGACGCTGACAATGCATCAACAGTAAGTATTTCAAATTCTAAGCTTGTTTCCTCTGATACGGGTTCATGGAATTACGCAATACCCTATATTTTCTCGGTAGACGATACAGGAGCAGCTTATTCGCATGATAATGAGGTTAGTCTCTCAGGCGACATTTACTTCTTTGGTAATGAGCTTGGTGAAGGTCTTTTGATTAATCCTTCCGATGACCTCAGAATATTCGGTAATGTAAATGCATCATACATCGCAAATGAGCTTGTTGTTAAGTTTGTGAAGACTGACGTTGATGCAAACAACAATGATACAGATGAAGAAGCAGACCTTTACAACATTGTTATTGCAAGTAGTGACCCCACAAAGCTTATCAACCGTCTTAATTCTTTAGACCTCACATTTGCACTCACTTCATCAAGTGAGAATGGTGCAGTTGATTACGAAATTTGTGACACAAACAACAAAAACATCACTATTAATCCCGTAAACAACAGCAAAAACAGATATGAATTCCATTTTGAAGACAAGGATGCCGGTGTTGCAGATACTGCGACAGAAATAGTTATCGGTCAGGTTAAGTTCACAGGCTACGGCACATATAGCTTCTGTGTTGATGCCAATGCAAAGGATACAAACATTGTACACGCAACAAAGACTGCAGACAGTATCGTTGATTCCTTCATTCCTGCCGGCAGCACATTGGAAGGCGAAGGTGCACTTGACCTTGGCGAAGGCATCACAGGTGCAAAAATTGCAGTTCCCACAAGAACACTTACAATCAACATTGATTTCTACAACACAGTTGAAAACAATGCAGCAGTATATCAGGACATGGAAGTGAGAATTGTTGGCGGAACAGTTGACAAGAAAATAGCTCTTGGCGAAGCTACAGATGCAGATGCAGATTATACAGTTGTTGAAGACCTCCCCTACAACACAGTATACACAGTAACAGTAAGCGGTGCAGGTTACAGAACAGCACGTTATACAGTGAACCTCAATGACCACAAGACATTGAATTTCTGGAACAACGTAATGGACGAAAACCATGCAATTGAAGTAGAAGAA